>JAPKCG010000597.1 GCA_028823055.1 Sphingomonas bacterium | reverse complement strand
TGCTGAGCGGAAGAAACTAACTTGCCATTGCCTGTCGGGTTGCTGATGCGGCCTTGATCATTGCGCCGACAGATTGGGAAATGTCTGGTACGCGCCCAAATCGGCCGTTTGGGCCAAGCCGTGCCGCCCCCGAAACCTGCCATTCCTCCGGATACTTGGTGCGTTGGGAGTACCGCTTCATCGACACTCCCATTTGACAGTCAGGCCAAGAGGACCTTCGATTCAGCTTTGAGGCGCGATGGCGATCGCAGAATGGTCTGTGGAGGCATCGACTGGAACACCCGCCTCCTTGCGTTCGGAATAGCGGTCGACAAGTTGCACCGCATGCGGACGCATCAGCACGGTGAAGCGGACCAGCTCCTCCATGACGTCGATGATCCGATCGTAATAGCTCGACGCCCGCATCCGGCCGTCTTCGTCGAACTCTTTGTACGCCATTGCTACCGACGACTGGTTGGGGATCGTGAACATCCGCATCCACCGACCCAACAGGCGCAGTGAATTGACGGCATTGAAGGATTGCGAGCCGCCGGACACCTGCATGACGGCAAGTGTCCGTCCTTGCGTCGGCCGCATCCCGCGCATCTGAAGCGGGAGGTGGTCGATCTGCATCTTCATGATGCCGCTGATCTGGCCGTGTCGCTCCGGGCTGCACCAGACCATGCCTTCGGACCAGAGCGCGTGCTCGCGCAGCTCATGCACGGCCGGGTGGTCGTCTCCGGCCACCTGATCGGGCAGCGGCAGGTCGCTGGGATCGAAGATCCGCGTCTCGGCGCCGAAGAACTGCAACAGGCGAGCAGCCTCCTCCACGGCGAGGCGCGAGAACGAGCGTTCCCTGAGCGAACCATAAAGCAACAGAATGCGGGGCGGAGGCTGGTCTGAGCCGAGGCCGGTGGCTGGACGCTCGAATGCGAACGCCTTGTCCAACGCCGGCAAATGGTCGGGGGCTGCGAGTTCACGCAATCTCATTCTCGAATACCTTTCTCAAGTCGGCTGCACGCCGCTTCATTTCGGCGGCAAAATGTCTGTTCGAACCTCGCCCGGCACGACTGCGGTCCACTTCTTCGCGGGACGATCGCAGGGCATCGCGGTCGAAGAACCGGGCGGCACTGACCGACCGCACAGGTATTTGGGCTCTAGGCCGGTCGATCCGCTGTCGGCGCAGAAGCCGTGCCGCCGCCAAGCGCGATCTGCATGTAGACGGTGTCGAGCCATCGGCCCGCCTTCCAGCCCATGCCTGTCAGTCGGCCGACGTGTTCGAAGGCGCAGGATCCGTGCAGCGCAACGGAAGCAGGTTCGCCGCCTCCGATCACAGCGACCATTTGCCGGAAGCCGTAAGTTTCCGCAGCATCAAGCAAAGCCGTGAGAAGTCGCTTGCCGATCCCGGAGCCCCGTCGATCATGCGCGATGTAGATGCTGTTCTCGCAAGCAAAAGCGTAGGCAGGACGATCTCGGAACTGCGTCGCGTATGCATAGCCGACAACTTCCGTTCCCTCGCAGGCGACGAGGAAAGGCCAATTCCGGTCGGTGATGGTCTCAATCTTGACGGTGGTCTCGGCAACCGTGGGCGGAACGATCTCATAGGTCGCCGTGCCGTGCAGTACGTGATGGGCGTAGATGGCAGCGATGGCTTCCGCGTCATCGACGGTCACGCTTCGAACAGAGATCGTCACTGGCGTACTCCAAGTGGGCTTTTAAGGTTCAACATGGC
>JAPKCG010000125.1 GCA_028823055.1 Sphingomonas bacterium | reverse complement strand
CTCTGCGCCCGCACGCCGGCTTGCGCTCTGGGGCGGGCTTGGCGCCGCGGCTCTGGCGCTCTCCTCACTTGTCGCCTTCGCGCAGGGCCATGCGCTCATGATCAACGTGAGCCCCAGCCTGCCCTACTGGGCCCTTTGGGTGACGCGCGGGGCGGCCGTGCACCGCGGGGACATCATCCTGTTTGACCCGCCCGCCTCGCCGTTGCTGGTGAAGCATTTCGGGACGAAGCCGAAACCGTTCGGAAAGCGGGTGAGCGGTGTGCCGGGAGACATCGTCACCGAGCAAAACCGCACCTACTTCGTCAACGGGCAGGCGGTCGCTAGGGCCAAACTCACGAGCCGCCTCGGCGAACCCCTCGCGCTCGGTCCGACGGGGCGCGTTCCGCAAGGCTGCTATTTCGTCACAAGCGAACACAAGGACGGTTTCGACAGCCGCTACGCCGCAATCGGTTGGATTTGTGGGCCGCGCATTCTCGGGGTCGGGAGGCCAATCCTGTGAGGCTCATCACCTTGCCCATTTGCGCGACTGCGCTTGCGCTTGCCATAGCACCCCAGGCAATGGCTCGCGACTACGGCCAGCACGGCACGGTTTGGCCAGTGGTGGAGCCGGACCTGCTCCAGCAGATCCATGCCAGGCTTACGCAGCTCGAGAAGACCGGCGAGACCGCCCGTCTCAATGAAGAGCTGAAGCGGCGAACGATCGCCCGGGTCAACCGGCCTGAGCCTGTCGCAGGCATCTCCCTCGCCTCGGCAATACGCAGCTGGCGTTTCGATCCGACGATCACCGTCGAGCGCGACATTGCTGACGATAAGGGCCGGCTCATCATTGCCGCAGGCACGCGCGTCAATCCGCTCGATACCGTGCCGCTGCGGGCTCCGCTCGTCTTCCTCGATGGCGACGACCCGGCACAGCTTGCCTGGGCCACCCGTCGCTATGCCAGCACGAAGGCCAAGCTCATCCTCGTGCGGGGTGCGCCGCTCGAACTCATGAAAGCCCGCCAGCGGCGCTTCTACTTCGATCAGGGCGGCACGCTGGTGAAGCACTTCGGCATTCGCGCGGTGCCCGCAGCCGTCGAGCAGCAGGGCCGCGCGCTCCTCATCACCGAACAGCCCATCACTCCCAAAGAGCGGGAGCCATCATGAGCAGGAAACATCGCCTTTTGTCATGGCTTTGCGGAGCACTTCTGCTCACGAGCCTGAGCATCATCTCCAGCGCCCCCGCTCATGCTGCGGCCGGTCCGGGCCGCTGCACCGGAAAGTTCGTCAATCCGATCACGGACATCTGCTGGTCGTGCCTTTTCCCGATTTCGATCGGAGGCTTGAAGATCTGGCCGTCAAGTCGGCCCGACACCAACAACCCCGCTCTGCCGGTCTGCCTGTGCGGGCTGCGGCCCGGGATAGCCATGGGGTTCTGGGAGCCGGTCAGGCTTGCCGATGTGAGCATGAAGCCGTGGTGCTTCGTCAATCTGGGCGGGATGAAGCTCGATCCGGGTTTCGACATCGGCTTCAAGTCGATGGCGGGTCCATCTGCGGTCGGCGGCAATACCCAATACAACTCGCAGTGGCATGTCCACTGGTATGCCTATCCGCTGATCTACTGGATGGAGATCGTTGCCGATTTCCTCTGCCTTGAATCCGGCTCGATCGACATTCTCTACATCACCGAGATCGATCCGCTCTGGCAGGACAGCGAACTCACCGCGATCATCAATCCTGAATCGGTGCTGTTCGCCAATCCGCTGGCGCTTGCGGCTTGTGCGGCCGACTGCGTGGCGGCAACGGCCAAGCTGCCGACCGACGAACTGTTCTGGTGCGCGGGCTGTCAGGGCACAATGTATCCGCTCAACGGCAATGTCTCGGCGACCATTGGCCATGTCCAGGCTTCGCGGCTCGCGCTCGCACGCTTCTCCTACAAGCTCCACCGCGAACTCGTCGCCTGGGGGACGATGGGCAGCAAGGGGCTTTGCGGCAAGTACCTGATGCCGGTGATGCGCAAGCAGCAGTACCGCTTTCAGGCCACCAATCCCAATCCGCAGACCAAGGGCCGCTACGCCTGCGCGCCCATTGGTGCCTCCACCACCTTCATGTCGGCAGGCCAGGTCTATCCCGCCATTGGCGAGGACATGGGCTATCTGGTCTGGCGCAAGCGGAACTGCTGTGCGCTATGAAAACCCTTCTTCATCTCCTTGTAGTCGCTTCGCTTTCTAGCGCTGCCGCTCTGGCTGGCGCGTCTGCACAGACAGCCGAGCCAGACCTTGATCTGGCGGCTATCCGGGCGCGGGCCAGCGCCGGGGCCAACGATGCCGAAGCCCTCTCCGCCAACGCTCGGGCAAGGGCCGAAACTCTGGCGCGGGAAGCCAGGGCAAGCACCGATGAGGCTGAGGCGCACGGCCGCCGCTATACCCGCGAGGCCGCCGCAAACGCGAAGCCCGATGCGGCCGATACGTTCGATTTCGACCGGATGGTGGCCGATGCTGGCACCATGACCAGCGAGAGCATGGGCGAAGCGCCAAGGTTCATCGCCTTTGCTTCGCTCTCGATGCCGCCAGCGTCGCTGCGCGCAATGATCGACGACGTGGCCAAGGCGGGCGGCATCGTCGCCCTGCGCGGTCTTCCTGGCAACAGCGCCAAGGCCCTAACGGCCGCGCTGGCGAAAGTGGCAAAGCCGGGCGAGCAACTGGACGGCGTCGGCATCGACCCGCGCCTGTTCCGTGCCTTCGGGATCGAGGCGGTTCCTGCCTATGTCGTGACCAGCAGCGACTTCGACCTCTGCGACGGGTTCGATTGCCGAACGCAGGTCCCGCCGCACGACAGGATGAGCGGCAATGTCAGCGCTTCTTACGCGCTCGAGACTTTCGCGCGCGGCGGTGGCCCCGGTGCTTTGCTTGCGGCCCAGCACCTCGCCCGGCTTGAAAGGCAGGTTCCATGAAACGGCAATCCCTATCTGTCGCGTGCTTAAGTGCGCTCCTGGTCACCCTGACCGGGCCGCTTCACGCCCAGACCACAACCGATGCCGCCAAGGCCGACGGCAAGGCTTTTGGGCGGGACAAGGCTGCCTCGGCGCAAAGCGCGGCAACGACCAACCCCGATGCAAACCGCATCCCCAATTTTGGCGGAACGCCAAGCCAATCGGGCTATTTTGATGATCCGGACCGGATGAGCCGCGAGGCGGCGAGCCAGACGACGACCAACACCGGCTACAAGGCCATGCGGGATTCGATGGACCGGCGTGCCCGGTTTGCGCCGCAGGATCTCGATGCAACGATCGCGCGCAGCAATGTGATCAGCGATGACCCGCTCGCCTATACGAGCGGAATGGCCATCGGCGGCTCGCAGGGACGCTGCGTGCCCTTGCCGCCGGCCAGCGGAACCACGGCGCGCTACATGGCGACCTGCAATGTCGGCTATACGGCGACACAGGGAACGCGGACCTGCCCCATGACGTTGACCGCGCGTGTCGAGCAGCGTCAGGTCTACGGCTACTATTGCGTTGGCGGCAGCGGGGTTGATCCGGCTTCGGTCTACAACTGCAACCGCTACCCCGCGCCGCAGTGCACGGTCACGCAGTCCTACCCGATCAACCTGTGCAATCCCTATTTCGGGATCTACTGGGGCTGCAACTCCGGCGATCTGAGGGTCGATCTCGTCAGTTGCACCGCACCGGTCGAGGGCGCGACGCCCTATACGGTGACGGGCGAGAACGTCGTCACCACCAAGCGCGATGAAAGCCAGTGTGCTGGTCTCGCCGCCGACACCTCATGTCAGCAGGACACCGAGACGTGCACAGACAGCGATCCGGTCACCCGCATCATCGATGGCATTGCAGTGACGCAGCCTTGTTGGGCGTGGAGCCGCAGTTACAGCTGCGCACAGTTCATCGAGGCACAGGACTGCCAGACGCTTGAAGCCACTCCGGGCTGCAAGCTGGTGCGCGAAGACTGCCTCGCGGGCGAGCCCTGCCGCACCTGGGAGCGGGTCTATGATTGCCCGGTTCCGGACCAGCCTGCGAACACCAACCAGTTTATCTGCGACGGCGATGTCTACTGTATCGATGGCTCATGCGAGACCATCCAGCGCGAGGCCAACGACGAGTTTAAGGACGCGGCCGTCGCCTTGAACGCGATGAACCAGGCCCGGCGTGAGTTCGATCCCGACACACTCACCTTGTTCAAGGGCACGCGCAACACCTGCTCGTCCAAGGTCTTCGGCGTGCTCAACTGCTGCAAGGGCAAGGGCTTCCCGCTCATCCCCGGTATCCAGCTGCTCGTCGCGCTCGGCTGCAGCCGCGAGGAGATGCTGCTCCACCAGCGGGATGCCCAGGGCCTGTGCGCCTATGTCGGCACCTATTGCTCGGACAGCTTCCTCGGCGTCTGCCTGACCAAGAAGAAGGTCTACTGCTGCTTCGAGTCCAAGCTTTCCCGGATCCTGCAGGAGCAGGGCCGCCAGCAGCTGAACAAGCCTTGGGGCAAGCCCAAGACCGAACAATGCCAGGGCTTCACCATCGACGAGTTCGCCCAGCTCGACCTCAGTCGGATGGACTTCAGCGAAGTCTATGCCGAGTTCACCGACGCCGCCCGTTTGCCTGACGAACTGCAGGCCACCCAGGACATCCAACAGAAGATCGAGGACTACTATGCCCGCGCACGCCAGTAAGGCCGCGTGGCGGCTGCTTGCCGCCTGCGCGATTGCCAATGCCGCTTGTTTCCTTTCGCCCGCGACCGCGCAGACGACCACCACCCAAACCGATGCGCCGCCACGCGCCGAGACGAACGAGCAGCAGGACAGCTTCTACTGCGAGGAGCGCCGGCTTGGGTACTGGTTCTACTGCAACCGGCCCAAGCCGCCGGAACAGCAGGCACCCGCGCCGGCGGCGAGCGCCACGAGCCAGCTTGACGCGATCACGGCGACCTTGCGGGAGCTCAAGGCCAAGGCGATCCTCGAGCCCACGCCTGCCAATGTGACGGCCTACATCCGGTTCCAGCGCGCCCAGCTCGACCGGGCGTCGCTCTTCAGCGACGTCTGGCAACGGGCCATCTGGCAGGATCCCGAGCTCGACTACACGCTGCAGCGCCCGGTCTCGACGCTCGGCAAGCGCCAGTGGCAGGATTCGCGCAGCGCGGAGCGGAACGCGGCAATGGCCCAGCTCTCCGAGCGCTACGGTCTCTTCTACTTCTTCGCCCAGAGCTGCGGTGCCTGCGAGGTCATGTCGCCGATCGTGCAGAGCGTTGCCTCGACCTGGCACATCGCGGTGCGGGCGATTTCGACCGATGGCGGCCCATCGCGCCATTTCCCGAACTACACGGTCGAAACCAACCAGCGCAGCCGCATGGGCCTGGAGCCCAAGATCACGCCAGCGGTCGTGCTTTGGGACGCCCTGACCGGCCGCCCCATTCCGATCGGCTACGGCGTCATGAGCGCCGACGAGCTTCAGGACCGGATTTACCTCCTCACATCGAAGGAAGCTGGACGTGACTACTAGGATGAAAAGAGTCGTCGCTGCGATCCTTGCAGCCACCCTTCCCCTCACCCTCCCGCTATCCGGCGCATCGGCGGATGTCGGCAGTTCAATGGACTCGTTTCTGAACGATGTCGGAGGCGCAGCCAACGTCAACGGGCCAACCGCGTTCCAGGGGCAGTCGGCCGGCTATTACAGCCTCGGCAATGTCTGGACGCGCTTTCCCCAGAAGACGACCAACATCGCCAACCTGCAGCTGCCGCGCGCCCGCGCAGGTTGCGGCGGCATCGACATCTTCGCCGGCTCGTTCAGCTTCATCAACGCGAGCGAGATCGTGGCGATGCTGAAGGCAGTCGCCAACAATGCCGTCGGATTCGCCTTCAGCCTCGCGATCGACACGGTCTGCCCGGAATGCTCGAAGATCATGCAGGAGTTCAGCCAAAAGGCTCAGCTCATGAACAACCTCAACATCAACTCCTGCGAGATGGCGCAGGGGCTGGTGGGCGGGATCTGGCCGAAGGGCGACCTTGCCGACAAGGCGATCTGCGAAGCCATCGGCAACTCCGAAGGCATCTTCACCGACTATGCCGCAGCCAAGCACGGCTGCGGCACCAAGGGGCAGCGTTCGAGCACGACCGCACAGGGTTCGGGCAAATACGATGACGTCAATCCCGGCGTGCCGCGAAACTACACCTGGACGATCCTCAAGAAGTCGGCGTTCTTCTCGCCCGGCGGCCAGTTCGACGAGGAGCTCGCCGAATATGCGATGACGCTGCTGGGCACGATTATCTACGTGCCGCCCAAGGACAATGAGCCGGGCAAGTTCGTGCCGATCGTCGGCGAAGCCTCGTCGACGCTCGTCACCTCGCTGCTGGATGGCACCACCAATGGCAATGTCCTGATCTTCGACTGCGACGAAACCGAGAAGTGCCTCGATCCGGGCTTCAAGTCGCTGAGCCTGCCGGCATCGAAAGCCCTGCGGCCACGCGTGGCGGCGCTCATTGGCGGGATGGTTCAGGCCATCCGCGACGACACTGCGATCAGCGAGGAGCAGAAGGAACTGCTGCAGGTCGCCTCGATCCCGCTCTACAAGATCCTGACCGTCCAGGCGGCCTATGGCCGCGGCATGCCGACCGACGACCGGGAGACCCTGGCCGAGATCGCCAGTGTCGATCTGCTGTTTGCCGTGCTCGACCGCATTGTCAGCGAGGCCGGCCGATCGATGTCGAGCTTCATCGGGGCCGACGAAGCCAAGATCGCGATGTGGCAGAGCCAGGTGAATGTCGTCCGTCAGGCTCTCGCTGACAGGCAAGCCAACACGCATCTCAAGGTCAATACTGTGCTGCAGATCATCGAAAAGACGGCGTTCATCGAGAACGTGCTGGCTGCCTCGATGTCACCCGGCATGGCCGCATCGCTCGACTGGTCGCGCGGCGTCCAGAGCCGCGCTCTCACCCACTGACCGGGCCAACCACATCCAGGCAGGACAATAGACATGGTCGAGATTTTCACGGTCGGCGGCGGCGACTATCTGGTCAACGTCTTCCAGGCAGTCGCTGCCTGGACCGGCAACGGCGGCTATAAAAGCCTGCTCCAGGTGGTCATGGTGATGGGCCTTGGCCTGTCCGCCCTGACCCTGGCGTTCAACCAGGACTGGCGTGCTTGGATCAACTGGTTCCTGGGGGCGACCCTCATCTACTCCTGCCTGATGGTGCCGCGGCTCGACGTCCATGTGACCGACAGGCTCAACCCCAGCCTTGCGCCGGCCAATGTCAGCAATGTTCCACTGGGCCTGGCACTCATGGCGAGCTTTACCAGCCAGGTCGGCGACTATCTGACGGGCTCGGCCGAGGTGGTGTTCGGCCTACCGGGTGATCTCAACTATTCGAAGAACGGCATGATCTACGGCGCGCGGCTGTACGATGCGACCCGATCCTTACGGATTTCCGATCCCGAGTTCGCCGCTAATCTCGATGAGCATTTCCGGCAATGCGTGTTCTACGACGTCCTGCTCGGCCGCTACTCGATGAAGGAGCTGGCGGAGACGGGTGATATCTGGGCGACGATCGCACCGGGCAGCCAAGCTCGCGCGCAACGGTTCCTGACCCGCGATGCGACCTCGGGCCAGGTGAGCTCGAACATCGTGACCTGCCGTGAGGCTTACGACACGCTCAATGCGCAATGGGCCGGGCTGGTCGATGCGATGGGTTCGGTGTTCGGCCGCCAGCTCTACCCCAACCAGACAGCCGCGCTCGCCAAGGCGAAGCTCTTCGCCGATCTGCCAGTCGCCTATCAGTACCTGACCGGGGTCTCGGCCAATGCGACCGAGATCTTCAAGCAGACGCTGACCATCAACGCGATGAGCCAGGCCATGCACTCGATGTCCGGCAGCAGCGGTACGGGCAATGTTGACGTCTACGCCCAGACCCGCGCCGACATCCAGACCGAGCGGACCTATGGCTCGATCGCGAGCAACGCGATGAAATGGGTCCCGCTCCTGAACATCGTGCTGACCGTGCTGTTCTTTGCCCTCTTCCCGGTCCTGTTTCCCCTGTTCCTGCTTCCCAAGACGGGTCCGATCGCTCTCAAGGGCTATGTGACGGGCTTCTTCTATCTCGCGGCCTGGGGGCCGCTGTTCGTGATCCTCCACATGATGCTGATGTACAAGGGCGCGGCCGACATGAGCGCGGTCACGGGCAGCAACGGCCTCAGCCTTGCGAGTTTTACCGGCATGGCCGACGTCAACAGCGAT
>JAPKCG010000596.1 GCA_028823055.1 Sphingomonas bacterium | reverse complement strand
GGTGTTCAGCTACGAAGTCGCCGAGACCAAGGTGAACCAGGTGATGGATTTCGCCCGGCAGAACCAACATCCATTGCAATGTACGCTGGAAAAGGCCTGACATCTGCCGCCATCTTGGTGGTTGATCAGTCGCTGTCTATTGATCGATAAAATCGATCATTCATCGCACTTTATACTGTTTTGCCAGAACTGCCTGACGGCGTATCCTTCTCCTCATCCAAGACGAGGAGGATGACTATGGCCGACAAGCCGACCATGACGACGAGCGCTGGTGCGCCGATTGCCGACAATCAGAACAGCCTGTCCGCAGGGCCGCGCGGCCCCTTGCTGTTGCAGGATTATCAGCTGATCGAGAAGCTGGCCCACCAGAATCGCGAACGGGTGCCGGAGCGAGTCGTGCATGCCAAGGGATGGGGCGCGCATGGCACGTTGACCATCACCGGCGATATCTCTCAATATACCAAAGCCAAGGTGCTGCAGCCTGGCGCGCAGACCCCCATGATCCTGCGTTGCTCCACGGTGGCAGGCGAAGCGGGCGCTGCCGACGCTGAGCGTGACGTCCGAGGCTTTGCGCTCAAATTCTATACGCCGGAAGGCAATTGGGATCTCGTTGGCAACAACACGCCGGTGTTTTTTGTGCGCGATCCGCTGAAATTCCCTGACTTCATCCATACGCAGAAGCGCCATCCGCGCACCAATTTGCGCTCCCCCACGGCAATGTGGGATTTCTGGTCGCTGTCGCCCGAATCGTTGCACCAGGTGACGATCCTGATGTCCGACCGTGGTCTGCCGACCGATATTCGCCACATCAACGGCTATGGCAGCCATACGTTCGCGCTGATCAACGACGCGGGTGAACGCTTCTGGGTCAAATTCCACTTCAAGACGATGCAGGGCCATCGGCATTGGAACAATGAGGAAGCGGCGCAGGTCGTCGGCCGTACCCGCGAATCGACGCAGGAGGATCTGTTCGAGGCGATCGAGACCGGCAATTTTCCCAAATGGAAAATGCAGGTCCAGATCATGCCAGAAGCGGACGCCGACAAGACGCCCTATAACCCGTTCGACCTGACGAAGGTGTGGCCGCATGCCGACTATCCGCCGATCGACATTGGCGTGATGGAATTGAACCGCAACCCGGACAATTATTTCGCTGAAATCGAGCAGGCGGCGTTCAGCCCGTCCAACATCGTGCCCGGCATCGGCTTTTCGCCCGACAAGATGCTGCAAGCGCGGATCTTCGCTTATGCCGACGCGCATCGCCATCGCATCGGCACCCATTATGAAGCATTGCCGATCAACGCCCCGCACTGTCCGGTGAATCATTATCACAAGGATGGGGCGATGCGTTTCTTCGCCAATAATCCCAACCCGGCCGCCTATTATGAGCCCAACAGCTTTGGCGGGCCGGTCGAGGATCATCGCTTCGACGAGCCGCCGCTTAAAATCTCTGGCGATGCGGATCGATGGAACCACCGCGAGGGCAATGACGATTTCGGCCAGCCCCGCGCGCTGTTCAATCTGTTTGACGACGGACAGAAAGAACGTCTGTTCGCCAACATCGCTGCTGCGATGGGCGACATCCCCGACTTCATCGAAGAGCGTCAGTGCGCACTGTTTGACCAGGTTCACCCGGACTATGGTGCGGGTGTGCGGTCGGCGCGGGTGGCGATCAAGGATCGTAATCCCGCCATTTCGGCCCCGACCGATCAGACCATGGC
>JAPKCG010000124.1 GCA_028823055.1 Sphingomonas bacterium | reverse complement strand
GCATGACGATCGACAGATCGTCGCTCTGCTCGGGCGTGTTCGGCTGGATCATTTGGCAAATGACATCCACGCGGTACGCATGTGGCAGGAAGAGCTGTCACCGGGGGAGCAGCAGCGCGTGGCGCTGGCCCGTATCCTGTTGCACCGTCCGACGCTGCTGGTGCTGGACGAGGCGACGAGCGCGCTCGACACCGACAATGCAAGACATTTCTATATGTGCCTGCGTGACGCGCTACCGGACGTGACGCTCATCAGCGTCATTCACGATGAGACATTGTTGCGTTATCATAGTCATGTGCTGACAATCGAGGACGGCCACGCCAGCACCCGGACTGATTAACCACTTCAGGCGTTTTGTAATGTCTGAATAGCCCCTAGTTTTCTAGACGCCTTGAGCCATCAAAGCCTGCTGCCGTTCAAACTCGACGGGCGACAGCATCCCGTTCCTGACGTGCTTGCGGATCGGATGTAGAACATCTCGATGTAATCGAACACGTCCTGCCGGGCTTCTTCACGCCTTTTATAGGTGCGTCGCCGGATGCGCTCACGCTTGAGTAGATTGAAGAAGCTCTCGGCGACGGCGTTATCGTGGCAGTTTCCCCCGTCGGCTCATGGAGTGTTCCAGATTGTGAGCCTTGGTGAAGGCAGACGTTCAATGGGAGCGGTCGACGCGTTCAACAAGCTACATGCGCCGCCTCGCTATATCGCTCGCAACTGGTTCGTACGGATGTTCTGGCCAGAAACGTACGCTCGGCGACGGCTCCGCCTTGGACGAAACATTATTTTTCACGAATTATCTGAGGTCGAAAGCGAGCAATACCCGCATAGGATGGTCTTCGATCGCTCAGCCTCGGCGACTTTCGATCCGGGCCGTTATTCCGTCATTATCTGATTGAGAAAGCAGCGTCCGTAATGGTCGAGATAACTGCTAAGTAATTGAAAAGAATGGTGCGCTACAAAGGACAAAGCTGGGCACTCAGATCATTGGAAAGTTTCTGTTCGACACGTGTAAAGATGGCGGTGGATGCGGCCAGCCACGCGGCGATCCCAACATATTGGTCTTCAACAATGCAAGCGTTATAGAAGGAGGATGTGTGCGCGCACTGTTTATTGTGCGCCGCATCGTCGCGGACCCGCCAGTGCGACAACAACTGCGCGCGCTCCCGTATAGATGAACGCTTGCGCCAGCCCTGAAACGGCCCGGTCTCCCGCTGCGGTGTCGCATGCGCGGCGCCGGACTGAAGGCCTTGCAGCGCCTTGACTATGCGACCGTCGATGGGGGACGCGCCATGGCTTGAGGACAGGCGCGAGTTCCCTGCCCCAGTCGGAGCAGCGCTGCGCCGCCTTAAAGGCGGATATGCGACGCGGACATTGCCCGGCATTCAGGTTATTGACGCGCCGACTGTTTGAGGGAAACTGCTAACCACTCCAAGCAACTATATCAGGCCACCTGCTCATGACCGACTCAAAGGAACTTCCGCACGCATCGGGTCCGGCGGGTGGCTGGGGATCGATGAAGGGAATGACCCGCATCTATGGCGAAACATGGACTTCGCCAGCCGTGACGCGGAGCCTTGGTCGCATGAACAAGCCGAAGGGGGTCATGTGCGTGTCCTGCGCTTGGCCGAAGCCCGCCAATTATTCGGCATTCGAATTCTGCGAAAATGGTGCAAAGGCAACGATGTGGGAACTGACATCCGCGCGCTGCACGCCTGAATTCTGGAAACGCGACGCTCACACCGTAACCGCGCTGCGCGAATGGAAGGACCACGACCTCGAAAAGACCGGGCGGCTGACCCATCCGATGCGGTACAATGCGCAGACCGATCGTTACGAAGAGGTGAGCTGGGACGACGCATTCGCCGGGATCGGTGCGGCGCTCAACGCGGTACCGAAAGACAGCGCGGTCTTCTATGCCTCGGGCCATGCGGGGCTCGAAGCATCGTATCTCTACGCGCTGCTCGCGCGTGCCTATGGCAACAATAATCTTCCGCAAAGCTCGAACATGTGCCACGAAACGACGTCGGTCGGCCTGACCAAAGTCATCGGATCGCCCGTCGGCACGATCGTGTGGGACGATCTCGACAAAACAGACGCGTTCTTCTTTTTCGGTCAGAACCCCGGCACGAATAGCCCGCGGTTTCTTCATCCGCTCAAGGACTGCAAGGATCGCGGCGGCAAGATCGTGACGTTCAATCCGGTCATCGAACAGGGCCTCGTCTCGTTCGTCGATCCGCAAAGCCCGACCGCGATGCTGACCGGCAAGGAGACCAATATCTCCGATCAATATCATCAGCTGAAAGCGGGCGGCGACGTCGCCGCAATCCTGGGATTGTGCAAGGTCGTCGTTGAGGCTGACGACGCGGCCAAGGCAGCGGGGAAGCCCGAGGTGATCGACCACCAGTTCGTCGAACAGCACACCACCGGCTTCGACGAATTCATCCAGTCCTGCCGGGAGGCGACCTGGTCCGAGATCGAACAGGAATCGGGCCTGACCGAAGCGGCGCTCCGCGATGCGGCCCGCGTATACATCGCCGCCGGAAAGGTCATCGGCGTCTATGGCATGGGCCTGACGCAGCACACCCATGGCGCGCTCAATATCGCGATGCTCGTCAACCTGCTGCTGCTCCGCGGCAATATCGGGCGACCCGGAGCGGGCTGCTGCCCGGTACGCGGGCATAGCAATGTGCAGGGTCAGCGCACCGTCGGCATCGCCGAAAAAACCAAGCTGGTGCCGCTCGACAAGCTGAAGCAACTGTTCGGATTCGATCCGCCGACGAAGGATGGGGTCAACATCGTCGAAGCGGTCGAGGGACTGTTCGATGGCACGGTAAAGGCGTTCGTGTCGCTCGGCGGCAACCTGTTGCGCGCAGTGCCCGATCAGGAACGGATGGAAAAGGCGTGGGCCGCGCAGGACTTGAGCGTGATGGTGTCGACCAAGCTCAACCGGAGCCACCTTTTCCCCGCGAAACAGGCTTATATTCTCCCCTGCCTCGGCCGGTTTGAAACCGACGAGCAGGCGTCGGGCAATCAGACCGTGACGACCGAGGACAGTTTCTCGATGATCAGCGCATCGATCGGACACCGGACGCCGGTGTCCGACGCGGTAAAAAGCGAACTCGCGATCGTCACTGGAATCGCCAAGGCCTCGGTCCCGCCGCTGCCTGGACTCAAATGGGACGAGTGGACTTCCGACTATGGCCTCGTGCGCGACCTGATTGAGAAAACCTATCCCGAAGACTTCCGCGACTACAACGCGCGCATGTACGAAGCAGGCGGCTTCTACCGGGGCAACGGCGCGCACGAACGCATCTGGAAGACGCCACAGGGCAAGGCGGTGTTCACCACCCCCGGCCAGCTCAATTCGCTGGGGTTTCAGGATGCGCCCGGTCGCTATCGCCTCATTACGATGCGGTCGAACGATCAGTTCAATACGACGATCTACGGCTATTCGGATCGGCTGCGCGGGCTGGAGGGTTCACGCGATATCCTGTTGATGTGTCCGGAGGATATCGCCGAGGCCGGGCTGGCCGACGGGCAGATCGTGACGTTGGTGACCGATGTCAACGACGGACAGGATCGCCGCTTGGGCGGGCTGACGCTCACAGCCTACAAACTGCCACGCGGCACGATCGCGAGCTATTATCCCGAATGCAACGTGCTGGTGCCGGTCGGTCACCACGATAAATTGTCGAAGACCCCCGCATCGAAATCCGTACCGGTCAGGGTCGAGGCGACTTGAGTAGCGGTTGAGTTTAGTGGCCGAAAGCGCCCGACGACTGTTGACCGTCGGCGCGCCAAACGCCGTTACATCATCCGCAGGCGCAGGTTCAGCAGGATGACCAGCGTGCCCGACACCATCAACATGATGATGAGCGTCGAAAACAGGATCAGCCGGAGGTCGTCGCGCGCCGATTTTGCCAGCGTAATGTGCAGGAAGAAGCGGAAATGGACGATCATCTGGACCAGCGCGAGGCCGAGCACGACCGCCAGTGTCGCGCGACTGCCGACGCTGGGCCAGCGGACCGCCGCGAACGCTGCGCCGGTCAGCGCTAGCGCCGCGACATATCCGATCAGATAGGTGCGGATATCGGCGCGCTTGCTCTGATTGGGATCGCTCATTGGATCAGCCCCTGCAGATAGACGACCGAAAAGATCGCAATCCAGATGATGTCGAGGAAATGCCAGAACAGCCCCAAACGGAGCAGGTTGATCTTCACCCGATCGTCGAGGCCGAATATCGGGATCTGCACCATCATCACGCTCAGCCACAGACACCCTGCTGCCACATGTAGCCCGTGAAGGGGCACCAGTCCGAAGAATGCCGACAGATACCCGCTGCGGCTGGGCACCGCCCCTTCCCCGATCATCGTCGCGAAGTCGTGAAGTTCGAATCCCAGAAACGCGACCCCGAGCGCCAACGTCACCGCCAGCCAAGCCAATAACGCGCGTTGCCCGTGCGAGCCGTCGTGCTTCATCGTCACCGACGCCAGACCGAATGTCAGGCTGCTGGTGAGCAGGATCAGCGTTTCGATGAAGGCGGGCAGGATCTTATATTCATCCACCGGAGTCGGCCCGCCCGCGGTCCCTGCCAGCATCACGCCATAGGTCGCGAAAAGCAGCGCGAAAATAACTGCATCGCTCATCAGGAACACCCAAAAGCCGAACACATCGGGTTCGGCCTTCTCATGTGCCTGGCGATCGCTGTCGCCAAGGTTCAGCCCGGCATGCTTGGCGTCGGAGCCGCTCACGTCGTTACCTCGGCGAGACCCTGATTACGCTGCGTGACCTCGTATTCCCGGGGGATCGCGCGCGCCATGGCGACCTCGCTCAGCCAGCGCGCCTCGATGCGTTCGACCTCATCGACCGGTACGGTTCGGTGAGCATTGCGCGCGAAGCTGCGCAGGATGATCGTCGCAACAACCAGTCCCATGCCCAACATTGCGAGCCACCACATGTGCCACACCAGACCAAACGCCACCGCTGCTCCAATCACGCCAAGCATCGGCCCGGTCATGCTGTTCCTGGGCAGGTCGATCGCGTGATATTCCGGGAGCGGAGCGTAAGGCTCGCCCTCGCGTTTGTCGGTGTAGAACGGGTCGCGGTTGCGGACCTGAGGCAGCAGCGCAAAATTATATTCCGGTGGCGGCGCCGATGTCGACCATTCCAGCCCGCGCCCATCCCAGGGATCACCCGCCGCGACGCGGTTGGCTTCGCGGTCGCGAATGCTGACCCATAATTGTATCGCCAGAGACGCCAGCGCGGTTAGCAATACCAGTGCACCGACGCCCGCGACGTACAGCCACGGTCGGAAGGCTGGCTCGAAAATCTCGGCGGTCCGCCGCGCCATGCCACCCGCTCCCAACACATAGAGCGGCATGAAGGCGAGATAGAAACCGACCACCCAGCAGGTGAAAGCGATCCGCCCCCAGCGTTCGTCGAGCCGGAAGCCGAAGGCCTTGGGAAACCAGTAATGATAACCCGCGAACATCCCGTACAGCAGGCCGGGGATCAGCATGTTGTGAAAATGTGCGACCAGGAACAACGTATTGTGGACGAGATAATCGAGCGGGGGAAAGGCGAGGATGATCCCCGTGAGCCCGCCCAGCACGAAGGTCATCATGAACGCGAGCGAATAGAGCATCGGCACGGTGAAGCGCACCTGCCCCATGAACATCGTCCAGATCCAGTCATAGATCTTGACCCCCGTAGGCACGCCAATCGTCATTGTCGCGATGCCGAACACCGCATTGACGTTGGCGCTCTGGCCCATGGTGAAGAAGTGATGGACCCACACGGTGAACGACAGCACCGCGATCGCGACCGTTGCGAGGACGAGCGAGGTGTAGCCGTAGAGTTCCTTGCTGGAGAAGGTCGACACCACCTCGGAATAGACGCCGAATGCGGGCAGGATCAGGATATAGACCTCGGGATGGCCGAACAGCCAGAACAGGTTGGCATAGTTCATCATGTTGCCACCAAGGTCGTTGGTGAAAAAATGAAATCCCAGATAGCGGTCTAGCGCCAGCAGCGCGGTCGCGACGGTCAATGCGGGCATGGCGAAGATCATGAGGATGCTGGTGCACAGCGATGTCCAAACGAACAGCGGCATCCGCATCAGCGTCATGCCCGGGCAGCGCATCTTGTAGATGGTGACCGCGAAGTTGAGGCCGCTCAGCGTCGATCCGATCGACCCCAGCGTCACCGCCCAGATCCAATAGTCCGGCCCGACGCCGGGGCTGAAACTCAGCTCGGTATAGGGCGGGTAGCCCGTCCACCCTCCGGTCGAGAATTTGCCGATCACCAGCGACACCATCATCAGTCCCGCCGCCGCCCCCGTCAGCCACAGGCTGATCGAATTGAGTAGCGGAAAGGCGACGTCACGGCTACCGATCTGGAGCGGCATGACATAGTTTATCGCACCGGTCAGGAACGGCATCGCCATGAAAAAGATCATGATGCTGCCATGCGTGCTGAACAGTTCGGCGAAATGGTCGGGCGCGACGATGCCCGGCGCGTTGATCGCGGTGGCCTGTTGCACGCGCATCACGACGCCTTCGATCAGCGCGCGCGACAGCATCACGAACGCGAGCACGACGTACATGATACCGATCTTTTTATGGTCGAGGCTGGTGAACCAGGTGCGCCAGAGATACCGCCATTTGCCGAGCGCGGTGATCAGGATTGCGACCGCGATCGCGCCGATGACGACCATCGCCGCGGCACCCGCGCCGATCATTTCGTTGAGCGTCGGGTTTTCCCAGGCCCGCACGAATGGCAGCGCATGCCAATCGAAGCGGCCAAGAACGGCAGGCCAGACCGGGGCGCTCATCGATGCATCTCCGTCTTGTGGTCATGGGCGTGTGGTCGAGCCAGGATCGTCTCGAACAGTCGGTCCGGGGCCTGCGAATAGAATATTGGTCGAGGCGTCGTCTTCGCGAACAACTGCGCATAGGCAGCCTGGTCGAGCGGGCGCGCGGCGGCATGAACGCGTGCGAGCCAGCGTCGATAGTCGGGAGCGGACAGCGCCAGCACATCGAATTTCTGTTTGGCGAAGCCGTTCCCGTTATACTGGACATTCTCACCGCGGAACGTGCCGGCGTGGCTGGCGGCGAGGTTCAGTTCGGTCCGCATTCCCGCCATTGCGTATATCTGACCCGCCAGCTGCGGGATCAGTAGCGCCTGCATCACCGTGCCACTGGTGATGCTGATCCGCACCGGGCGTCCGACGGGTAGCGCGAGCTGGTTGATCGTCGCGACATGGTCGCCGGGATAGATGAACAGCCACTTCCAATCGAGCGCGACCGCCTGGATCTCAAGCGGGGGCTGTGTGCCCGCGACGGGACGATAGGGGTCGAGGCGATGCGTATAGGTCCACAGCAATACGCTCAGCCCGATGACGATGCCGATCGGCGGGATCCAGATCAGCCCCTCCAGCCGCCAGGAGAAATCCCACTTTGGCCGGAAATGATTATGCTTGTTGGACAGGCGATAATGCCAGGCGATGATCGGCGTCAGCACCAGCACCGGCCCGGCGACGAAGATCAGGACGACCGCCAGGAGGAAATACAGATGCCGCTGCTGCTCCGCGACGGGGCCCGCCGCCTGCATCACGCCGAGATTGATGGCATCGCACCCGGCTAAGCAAACGACCGCGATCAGGGTCAACGAGCGAGCGAAAAAGGTCCGGGACATAACAGGTTCGACCGCGCGGGTTGACAGTGACCATCGTCATTAGGCGTCGGCCGTGCGCGCGTCGAGGGGGCGGTCGCAACGCAGCAATGACTGGCCCGAATCACGATTGCCCGTCTAGCTGCACCGATGGACAAGCAGGACGATTGCGTGCGCAGCGCGGGTAAGACGATAGGTGGTGACTCGGTCTCGCTATTGCTGCTGTTGCTGGTCGCTGTGGCAGCGCGCTTCGCAACCTTCGGCAACCCGGTGATCGGCTTTGACGAGCAATTCTACCTGCTCGTCGGGGATCGCATGCTCGACGGCGCGGTGCCGTTCGTCGATATCTTCGACCGAAAACCAATCGGCTTGTTCCTGCTTTACGCGGCGATACGGTTGCTCGGCGGCGATGGCTTTCTCGCCTATAAACTCGTCGCCCTTTTGTTCGTCGTGGGCACGGCCTTTGCGATTTTCCTGATCGCGCGGCGGCGGACGGGGAGTATCGGCGCGCTGGCTGCGGCGGCGCTTTACATCTGTTGGCTCAACTTCATGG
>JAPKCG010000595.1 GCA_028823055.1 Sphingomonas bacterium | reverse complement strand
CGCCCGATCAGGCACAGCCCCAACAGATCGTCGAGCCCGCCCCCATCGATCCCCGCGACGACCACCTCACATCGCGACAGAAACGCATCCAGATCGCGCAGCGCCGGGTCCGCCGCCCGGTCCCAGAAATCCGCCCCCGACCATCGATCGTTGGCCAGCCGCGTGCCGATCTCGACGTTCAGATGCTTGGCGAGGAATATCTGCAGCGACCCCTGCTCGCCCCGCTGTGCCTCGATCAGTTTCTCGGCCAGCCATTCGGGATCGACCGACCGACCCATATTCGGATTGGTCACATAGAAATTCGCCGGGTCGAGATACGCCTCGGCCTCGATCATCGCCTCGGGGAACTCGTATAACAGACCCAGCTTGCGCGGATCGGTGATCGTCCCGTCGCGAATCCCGCGGAACAGGTCGAGCTTTTCCTTGAACACCCCTCGCGGGGCTTCGTCGCTATGCGTCGACAGATACACGACGAAACCTTCCGGACGGCTCACCAGTCCCCCGGTCGCCTCCATCAGCATCGCCGCGGCCTTCGGGTTCTTCCCGAACAGCCACAATTCTTCGACCAGGACGAAACCCGCCTTCTTGCCGCCGACGATCTCACTGTCCGCCGCGATGACCTTCAGCTCCGCACCCGTCGTCAGGTGCCGGATCAGCCGTAGATGCTCGACCGGCTTCAGGATCGCGCGGAGATCCTCGTCCGCATTCACCATCCCCATCGCCGGGGTGAACACGTTGCCCGCGATCTCCTTCGTCGGCGCCAGCACCAGCAGCTCGTTGGCATGCCGGAAATTGCGGACCAGCGCGGTGACCATGATCCCCGCCGCGATCGTCGACTTCGAATTCTTCTTGCTGATCAGCAGAAAGAACTCGTTGATCAGCTGACGGACTGCCTGCCCGTCATAGGCTCCGAATATCGCCGCGACGAAATCGAACACGAATGGCTCGCACGCCTCGCCGAACGTCGGCTGCCCCAGCACGTCGACGATCCGCAAACCCTTGAAAACCTCAAGCGCGGCCTCGGCCTCGTCTGCGAACAGCGGGGCGAACGGCACCAGACTGTCACCGGCGACGATGCGCTCACGCCAGTCGGGGCACGCCGTCGACCAGCTGACCATATCAGTGGATCAGTGTCGGCGTCGCTCGCGGCGCATATTTCCCCGTGACTTCGCCCGCCGCCCGCTTCGCCGCTTCCTTCTTCCCCAGCGCCGGGGCCGATGCGCTTGGCGCACGCGCCGTATATTTGTCCGCGACCTCGCGCTGGCGCATCCGCTCGATCCGCTTGTCGAGCTGCGCCATCGCCGCGGGCTTGCCCGCCTCGACCTGTTTCACGATCGCGTCGAGGTTCTTCATATCGAGCCGCAACCGCGCTGCGCGCTTCCCCGCCAGCTCATGAAAATAATGCCGCTTCAACGTCCGCTCATGGATCCGCAACGCCTCCGCGATCGCGACCTCATCATGCCCGCACGCCAGCGCCAACGTCACGAAACGACGGTTTTCCGCCGTCGGCACGTGAGCGGGCTTCCCCCGCTTCGTCCGCGATTTCGGCACCGGGTCCCCGAACAGGTCGGTCACCCCAGGCAAAAACACGTCATCCAAGAAAAAAATCCCTCTGTGAGAGGGGCGGTGGTCTAGCCGGTCCCCGCCTCTCAGACTTTCGCCCCCCCCTCCCCGCATGCCTCAAGCCGCTGCTTCCACCCGTCGTGGCAAGCCTTGCGCAGCGT
>JAPKCG010000123.1 GCA_028823055.1 Sphingomonas bacterium | reverse complement strand
ATCGCGGTCGCGCCCGTCGTGATGACGGGTTCGGGCGAAATCCTGAACAGCGGCGAATGATGCGACGGGATCGGCGGCCCGCCCGCCTTCGCGGCATCGAACGCGGCCTGCGGCGTGCCCCCGACCGAGAAATAATAGCCTTTCACCCCCGTATCCGCCGCGACGAGATACGAGAAATCCTCCGCTCCCATCCCCTTCTGCTCGAACGGGATCACGCGGTTCGCGCCGAGCGTCTTCACCATCACCGTATTCAGCCGCCGCGCGGTTGCAGGGTCGTTATTGGTCACCCCCGTCCCCTCGATCACGCTGACGACGGGCATCTTGTCGTCGGGCATCCCGTTCATCACGCCGACGCCGCGCGCGACACGCTTGATCCCCGCGAGCAGTTTCGCGCGCGTCGCCTCGTCATTCGCACGCACCGTCACCTGCAATTTCGCTTCGTCCGAAATGATGTTGTGCTTGAGCCCCGCATGAAAGCTGCCGACGGTGATGACCCCCGGATCGAGCGGCATCCGTTCGCGGCTGATCAGACCCTGCAGAGCCACCACGAGTTGCGACGCCATATAGACCGGGTCCTTGCCCATATGCGGGCTCGCACCATGCGCACCGATGCCGGGGACGGTGATATCGACCGAATCCGACGAGCTATATTGAATAGCTTCCGACGCGGAGACGGTGCCCGCCAGCCCTTCGGAATTGCTGTGCAGCGCCAGCGCGTAATCGGGTTTGGGGAAGCGCGTGTAGAGTCCGTCCTTCAGCATCGCTTCCGCCCCGCCGACACGTTCCTCCGCCGGCTGGGCGATGAAGACGACGGTGCCCTTCCAGCGATCCGTCATCGCCGCCAGCCGCCGTGCAGTCGCCAGCATGGCGACGATATGCGTATCGTGCCCGCACGCATGCATCACCGGCGTCTCGACCCCGTCGACTCCGACCTGACGATCGTGGCTGGCATTGGCGAGCCCCGATTTCTCCTCGACGGGCAGGCCATCCATATCCGCCCGGATCAGCACCACCGGCCCCGCCCCGTTTTTCAACACGCCGACGACCCCGGTCTGGCCGACTTTCTCGGTCACCGTCATCCCTGCGATCTTGCGCAATTCCGCCGCCATGATCGCAGACGTCTTGTATTCGCGGAACGACAATTCGGGATGGCGATGGAAATTGTCCCACAGCTTGCCCAGATCCTTGACATAATCCGCCTTGATCGCGGCGGCATAGTCCGGCTCGGCAAGCGCGGGCGTCGCGACGAGCATCGTGGCGGCAAGCAAAACAGTACGAATCAAGGCACTTCCCCCAAAGCTGATCCGCACAGTCTGGCCGAAACGCGCGCGCTGACAACCCCTTCCCGGATTGCGCTCCCGCCCCCATATTCGCACCCGATGGCCATTCAGATCCGCACCAACCTGTCCGAACCCGAAACCGGCGAGACCTTCGTCCCCCACCGCCCCGCGCGGCCCGACAAGGTGGAAGGCGGCAAGCACTTCACGCTCGTCAGCGATTACGAACCGTCGGGTGATCAGCCGACCGCGATCAAGGAACTGGTCGGGGCTGCGCGGGAGGGCGAAAAGGATCAGGTGCTGCTCGGCGTCACCGGTTCGGGCAAGACCTTTACGATGGCCAAGGTGATCGAGGCGTTGCAGCGCCCCGCGCTGATCCTCGCGCCGAACAAGATCCTCGCCGCGCAGCTATATGGCGAGTTCAAGAGCTTCTTCCCCGACAATGCGGTCGAATATTTCGTCAGCTATTACGACTATTACCAGCCCGAGGCCTACGTCCCCCGGTCCGACACCTATATCGAAAAGGAATCGTCGACCAACGAATCGATAGACCGGATGCGCCATTCGGCTACCCGCTCGCTGCTCGAACGCGACGACTGCATCATCGTCGCTTCGGTGTCGTGCCTCTATGGCATCGGCTCGGTAGAAACCTATTCGGCGATGATCTTCGACCTGAAAAAAGGCACGAGCGTCGATCAGCGCGAAATCGTCCGCAAACTCGTCGCGCTTCAGTACAAGCGCAACGACGCCGCGTTCCAGCGCGGCAATTTCCGCGTGAAGGGCGACACGCTCGAACTATTCCCCTCGCATTACGAAGACAGTGCGTGGCGGATCAGCTTCTTCGGCGATGAGATCGAGGAGATCGTCGAATTCGATCCCCTGACCGGCAAGAAGGTCGCGAGCCTCAACAGCATCCGCATCTATGCGAACAGCCATTACGTCACCCCCGGTCCGACGCTCAAACAGGCGGGCGCGGCGATTAAGCACGAACTCGCCGAACGGCTGAAGGAGCTCGTGGCCGCCGGCCAGTTGCTCGAAGCGCAACGCCTCGAACAGCGGACCAATTTCGACCTCGAAATGATCGCCGCCACCGGCAGCTGCGCGGGGATCGAGAATTACAGCCGCTTCCTGACCGGCCGCCTGCCCGGCGAACCGCCCCCCACGCTCTTCGAATATCTCCCCGAAAACGCGCTGCTCTTCGTCGACGAAAGTCACCAGACCGTGCCGCAGATCGGCGCGATGGCGCGCGGCGATCACCGGCGCAAGATCACGCTCGCCGAATATGGCTTTCGCTTGCCCTCTTGCATCGACAACCGCCCGCTGCGCTTCAACGAATGGGACGCGATGCGCCCGCAAACCGTGAGCGTCTCGGCGACGCCGGGCGGGTGGGAGATGGAGCAGACTGGCGGCGTCTTCGCCGAACAGGTCATTCGCCCGACCGGGCTCATCGATCCCCCCGTCGAGATCAAGCCCGTCGAGGAGCAGGTTCAGGATCTGATCGTCGAATGTCAAAAAACGACCGCGCTCGGCTATCGCACCCTGGTGACGACGCTGACCAAGCGCATGTCCGAAGATCTCACCGAATATATGCATGAAGCGGGGATCAAGGTCCGCTATATGCATTCGGACGTCGAGACGCTCGAACGCATCGAACTGATCCGCGACCTGCGCCTTGGCGTGTACGATGTCCTGATCGGCATCAACTTGCTGCGAGAGGGGCTAGACATCCCCGAATGCGGGCTCGTCGCGATCCTCGACGCCGACAAGGAAGGATTCCTGCGCAGCGAAACCTCGCTGATCCAGACGATCGGCCGCGCCGCGCGCAACGTCGATGGCCGCGTCATCCTCTATGCCGACCGGATCACCGGCAGCATGGAACGCGCGATGAACGAAACCGCGCGCCGTCGTGAGAAGCAGGAGGCGTATAACGCCGAACACGGCATCACGCCGACGACGATCAAGCGCAACATCGGCGACATCATCGCACATGTATCGAACAAGGATCAGGTCACCGTCCCGATCGACGACGAACGACCGCACATGGTCGGCCACAATCTGCGCGCCTATATCGAGGACCTCGAAAAGAAGATGCGCAAGGCAGCATCCGACCTGGAATTCGAGGAAGCCGGCCGCCTCCGCGACGAAATTCGTCAGTTGGAGAACGAAGAACTCGGGCTTCCCGCCAGCGAACACAAAGCCCCCGTCATGGGCCGCAGCAACGAGGGCAAACCCGGCACCCGCAAAACCCGCTACGGCAAAAGCCAGAAAATCCGCATGGGGAAGCGCGGCGGATAGGTTCTCCCCCCCCAACCCTGGCCCCTTCCGTAATCCCCGGGCAGGCGGGGATCCATAAATTCAGCGTCCACGACCATAAGGCAACTCTCGCCACGATCGATTTCGCATATGCGGAGGTGACGGTATCGACTATGATCAGACGAACGTCGACCGGACGCATCTGGCACGGTGAACGCAGCCGGAAACGTCCCGATACCATCCAATCAACGTCGTGCAGGAAAATGCGTCAGATCAATCGAGCAGTCGAACTATTCGATCTGCGCAAACCACCCGGCAATCGGTTCGAAGGTTTGAACGGTTTCATGCCGTTGCGAAATAGCATCCGGATCAACGACCAGTGGCGGATCACCTCTCGCTGGTTTGACGGGGGCGCGGACGATGTCCGGATCGAGGATTACCATCGCGGCTGAGGACCCGCTGGACAACGTCCATCCGGACGACATCCTGCGCGACAATTTCCTGATCGGCAGCGAGATTGCGATTGATGAGGTGGCTGCGGGCACCGGTATTTCGCGTGAACGCCTGTCCGCGCTGCTCGATGGCAGGGAAGCGGTCGATGCCGACGCGGACATCCGTCTCGCCCGCTATCTGGGCATGAGCGAGGGCTTATTCCGCGGCCTTCAGAACGATTATGATCTCGAAGAAGCCTATCTTGCACATGCGACCGAGTTGGACCGCATCGTGCCTCGCGCTGCCTAACCCCCGCTTGCGCTGGATCGATCCATCGGCCCAGCGACGCCGATCACATTGCCCAAGCCCTGTTCAACCGACCGTGAATCGCACCATCCGCTTCGCGACATCGACAGCATCCAACTTCACGCTCAGTTCGGACCCAGGTAACGCATCGGTCTTCACTCGCGCTACGATCGGCACATCGCCAAGCTGGATCTGTCCGCCGCGTTCGTCGACATTGGTCACGACCCCCGCGAATGTTTCGCCCACGCGCCCCTCAAGCATCACCGCTTCCGCCAGATCGATTGCGGCGCGGTCGATCCGTCCTGCGGTCGCGTCGGCGCGTGCCATGACCTTTGGCAATGTCTCGAACGCCGCGCTGACGACATCGGGCACCGGCTGCCCGTTCGCGACCGCGAGTGCCGCGCGAATGACGTAACGATCCGCCAGGCGGCGCAGCGGCGCGGTCGCCTGCGCATAGGTCGCCGCCACCGCGGCGTGATAGGGCACGCGTCCATCGCGATACGGCGCATAGGACGCACCATGCCCAGCGCGCCGCACCGCCAGCATGAACGCCGCGCTGCGCGGGTCGCTCGCATCGAGCGTCCGCGTGAACGCATCGAGCGGCGTCGCCGCGTCCCAGCCCAGCCCGAACGCCCGCGCCGTCAACCGCAATCGCGCCACCGCCTCGGCATCGGGCGCGTCCATCACGCGGAACAGTCCGGTTTCGTGCGCCAGCAACGCCTTGCCCACCGCCATGTTCGTCGCCAGCGACAACGCCGCGTTGCGATCCTCCGCCCACACACGCGGGCGAAAGCGCAGCGTCAGCTTGCCGTCGACCCGCTCGATTTCCTGTTCGGGCGGATCGACCCGCGCCGCTCCTCGGCGCAGCTCGTCCGCCGAAATCCGCGCGGAAATCTCCGCGAAGCCTGCGGGCAGATCGGCCTCGGTCACGCTCGAATAGGCCAGCTTCGCACGACTGCGGATCAGCGCGCGCTCGACCCCGTCGAGCAAGACCGCGCCTGCCGGATCGACGCGGACGGTGAATATGATGGCGGGCCGATCACCATCGGGCAGCAGGCTCGCCGCCCCTTCCGCCAGCACCGGCGGGTACAGCCCAGCCTTGCCATCGGGCAGATACAGCGTCTCGCCCCGCCTCCACGCCTCACGATCGATCGCATCGCCATCGTCGACGAACCACGCCACATCCGCGATCGCATAATGGAGCAGCATGTCCGCCCCTGCCCCCTCGCCCGCTTTCTCGATCGCGAACGCCTGGTCGAGATCGGTGGACGTCGCTGGATCGAGCGTCACGAACATGTGCGCGGTCCGGTCGACATGGGCGGTTGGCGCGCGCCGGGCCGCAGTCTCTGCTGCGGCAACCACGTCGCGCGGAAATCCAGTCGGCACCTGAAATTCTGTGCGAATTGCGTCGAGACCCTCGCCCAGCGCATGTTGCGGATCGACGATCGTTTTCAACGCGGGCCCTTTTGATAACGCAGCCGCGATGTTCCGCGCTACATATGAAAAGAGGTTGCCGGGCGTCTCCCGACGACCCGACAACCCCCTGACATGGTCAGCGGCCGGAGAGCTCCAGCCCGGAGGACCATGCGTAACCGCATTTCCTATGGCTCGATGCGTTGACTGGAGGAAAATACCCCCCGCACCGTGCCGACGGATTTAGCGGCGCGTCCCCCGAACGAACCGAACCGAACTCACTGCTGAACCATGAGACATCGGATCACCTCCTTTCGCTAGTTAAAACGGCGTGATCTGCATCGATCACGATACGAAGATTAGCCGAACGGATCGGCGATACAAGTCTTGTATTGTCGCTATTTTTGCACGACTATCGTTCTTCGCGCCGCAAACGCCGCTTCACCCTCGACAATCCTGCGTCACGCGTTCCACCTCGGCATATGGCGGGACGACCAATGGCGCCGCGCCCGCCTGGATCAGCGCGAATCGACCCCGGCTGAACCCGATCGCTTCCATCAGCGTGTCGGTAGGCGCGATCGCGGCGGCGACATAAGGGGGCGTTCCCCCAGTCGGCTGCACCGGCACCACGCGCGAAACGCTTGTCGTGCGCACCGTCATGGGCTGCGTATTCGTGCCGCGCACCGACAGATAAACGCGGCGCGCGCTCCGGTCGCAGCGCAGCGTCACCAGCGCATCCGCGCCGACCGGCCCGAACAGGGCGATGCTGCCGCGTGCATCCTGCCGATAAACCCAATCGCCCGGCGTCATCGGCCAATCGCGCCATTCACCCGTGGGCATCGCGACGGGGGCCGGCGTCTGCGGTGGCGCGGGGGCCATAGGCTGGCGTGCCGGCGGCGGTGCCTTGGGTGGCTGCGGGATGCACCCGGCGATCGTGACAAAAACGGCGGCGGTGGCGAGCCGGGCGAAGCGGGACAGAATACGCATGAACGTGGCTATGACCGATGGCGGCGGCGGGCTCAACCGGCTAACGTCGGGCCGGGCGTTTGCCGGGTCGGGGGTTTGTCGTACCGGGCGGAACCGCCGGGCCGGGCGACCGGTTCAATCGCCATATCCAAAGGGAGCCAGACGTGACCGATAACAAGACGCCGACCCAATTGCTCAGCCAGGCGAACGCCGCGCACACGATCAAGGTCGAAAGCCGCGACGGCGATAATGTCGGCAGCGTCTTCGCGTTCATGGTCCACAAGGGAAATGGCCGCGTCACGCACGCCGTGCTCAGCCTGGGCGGGTTTCTCGGCATGGGCAAGAGCTTCTATCCCCTCCCCTTCGGCCTGCTCCAGTTCGACGCCGTCCGCGACCTCTATGTCGTCACGATCGACCGCCGCATGCTCGAAGGCGGCCCCAGCTGGGCAAACAACGCCCCCGCCTTCGACCAGGCCTATGCCGACCGCGTCGCGCGCTATTATGAAGTGCCGAGCGAAGACGTCGATTGAGGATTTAATGCACCAGGAAACCTGTCGCGCTCATTAGGTTTGTCATATTAGACCCGGCCATAGAATAGAAAAGCGGAAACCTTGTTAATCTCGACTAAGGGTGTAAGTTTTATCGGAAAATGTCTACGGAGGCTAAGCATGCCTGTGTTGCCAAGAATAATTCACGCTGTCGCGCTATTCGCGATCAACGCGCCTTTTCCGGCACATTCGCAGACAGGCGAGACTTCCAGCCAAGCGACGGTCGGTCGTGATTCTCCGACGATCGGTCGTGATTCTCCAACGTTGGAGGACCTTTCGCAAACACCTTTGCCGGACATCATCGTTGACGGCATGGTTGACGGCATGGTTGAACCAACTCACGATAAACCCGCCGTCTCGGATGCTACATTTGGAAGTCAACGCGCTGGGTCGGCTGTCGGTAGTCGTACACTCTGGTCACTGTCCGAACGTTTCGCCCGTTGCAGCATAAAGTGGGGAATGAGCGACACGGGGCCTCTGCGCAGCGCTTTAGATGGCGCGATAAACGGTGCGAAACAGCGTTTTTGGCAAGAACGTTTTATCGGCCTTCACTCGACTTGCGCTCAGGATCCGGCGCTCGCGCGTGAGATTGGCGTTGCATCGTTCGGTGATTCACATGATCCGATCTACTATGACCGGGGGGCGATGATTGTTCGGTCACTCAACATATTTGCACCTAACCTTTCGCTGACCAAGCAACAAACATCTGACCCGGCCGTACAGGCTCGATTCAATATACGCGAAACGCCGTTGGCTCGGTACAGACTGCCGGTGGACAGGCAATATTTTGAAATGGCGGTGTGTTTCGTGCGCCTTAAGCCAGAGTTGGCAGTTCGCCTGATTAGCTTGACTGAAGATAATGCCATTAAAAAGACCGAGGCAAAAATAGTAAACGGGACGCCGATTTGTACCGGCGGCGCCCGAAATGTCTATTTCGATGCCGTGCAATTCCGTATGTACATCGCTGACGCAGTGTATCGTTGGGCCGTCGCGGCGAAGAGTGTCGACAGCCTTATTCCTATCCAGTGATATAAAGAGCGATCGCG
>JAPKCG010000594.1 GCA_028823055.1 Sphingomonas bacterium | reverse complement strand
GGCCACCAGTTGCCCCAACGCATAACGCCCGGCCATCGCGTCGATCTCACCCACGGCATAGATGGCTTCGGCGTCGTCTGCGGTAAAACGGGTCGTAAACACCGACAGCAAGCTCAGCAGCAGGGCTTCGGTCTCGGGCAAGAGGCGAAAACTCCAGTCCAGCGTAGCCTGAAGCGTCTGGTGCCGAAGCGGAGAATCACGTGGCCCGCGTCGCATTTCGCCAAGGCTGCCCTCCTTCAAGCGGTTGAGGTGCGGCATGGCCGGCCCGCCCGCCGTGCCCGCTGCCAATTCGATCGCAAGGGCAAGGCCATCGACCCTTGAACATATGGCGACAATCGATTTTGCGGTGTCACCGCTGAGCGCCTGGGGGTTCTGATGCCCAACGCGTGCCAGGAACAGACGAACGGCTGGCGATGCCAGCGCGTCTCCGAGCACAAAATCATGCTCCGGATCAGGACAGGATAGGCGCTCCAGATAATATGCGTGCTCGGAGCGGGTGTGAAGAGGTTCGCGGCTGGTTGCTATGATTGGTGCATTGGGACTGGCGACCGCGATACGCTCGATCAGGGCTGCAATGCTCACGATAACGTGCTCGCAGTTGTCGATGATGAACACCAGCTCTCTGTGGGATAATTCGTCGATAACCCCAGCGATCGGGTCGCTCAAGCTCATCGAGACGCCGAGCGCGGTCGCCAGCGCAGGTACTAAGAAGCGCGGGTCGCTTAGCGCGGCGAGGTCGGCAAACGCGACATTTTCTGCACATCCAGCGGCTCGGGTGGCGCACTCGATCGCGACCGATGTCTTTCCAGCGCCCCCTGGACCCACGATGGTGACATACCCCGGTCGATTGGTCTTCGCGATGATCGTATCGATAGCCTCTTCCCGCCCGAACAGATGGGGTGGAGTTGGGGGGAGGACATGACTGCCCGGCAGCGCGGACCAGCTGTTTCCGTTGGATATGATCTCGCCATCGACCGGTGCGACAAATTTGTAACCGCGCCCAGCTATTGTGACCACGAACTCCGAATGGGGATCAAAGGTGGCCAAGACCCGGCGCAGGTTTCCAACATTGACCTTCAGGTTGTGCTCGTGGACCGTCACGCCAGGCCAAACGCGCGCGAATATTTCGCTTCGATCAACCACGTCCCCCGCGCGCTCGACCAGCAGGGTCAGGATATCAAAAGCACGCCCCCCTACCGCCACCGGGGTCCCACGACAGGTCAATGCCTGCTCAGCAGGTTTCAGCTCGAAACCCTTAAAGCCATACACCGCATGTGTGTTTCGACTAAGATCTGAGCGCGCCACGTCACCTACCCCTACGGGCTTGGTAACATCGATGTGGCGATTCCGCAAAGCGATCGCAAACCCGATGGTGCTGGCCTGTTCACGGAAAGGAGCCTGCGATGGAATCTACGGCGATGACCTCGAAATATGGTCGTACAGCGAGGTTCGCTCAAAATGGACCGTGTGAAGCACCCGACACCGTAACCCACCATAGCTCACGGTTGGCAGCATGCAATCAACATGACCTCCGTTACCAACCGTAGCGTCCGGACACAATCGACCTATTAAATCCGGGCCGTTCACAACCAAGCTTACCAAGCATAGCGCACGCTGATGGTTCCCCCGATAGTGCTGTAGTTACGCGATAGCCGGGCATCGCCGGATGCGCTCACAGACCATGACCGCGCTGCACTCCACTGCCCGCCACACCGAACCGATGCGGC
>JAPKCG010000122.1 GCA_028823055.1 Sphingomonas bacterium | reverse complement strand
GATGAACCTGGAAACCGTCAACACCTATGAGGGTGCGCACGACGTCCACGCGCTCATCCTCGGCCGCGCGATCACGGTAATTGCGGCGTTCTGAACCCCCGGCGTTGCGAGCTTAGCGACGCGATCCGGGGGATGATGGCCTCTTAAGTCTTCTTCACTTCCCCGGCGGAGGCCGGGGCCCATTTGGTGAACGCCCCTTGTCTGACGTTACGCTCGGTTACTTCCACCTCTCCAACTGGCCCCGGCCTTCGCCGGGATGGTACTGACATGAGCGCTCCCCCCCTTACCGGCATCAGGGTTATCGAACTCGCCCGTATCCTCGCCGGCCCCTGGGCGGGGCAAGTCCTTGCCGACCTCGGCGCGACCGTGACCAAGGTCGAATCCCCCGCCGGTGACGACACCCGCAGCTGGGGACCGCCCTGGGTCGAAAACCCCGACGGCAGCCGCGACGCCGCCTATTACCACGCCTGCAATCGCGGCAAATCGTCGATCGTCGTCGATTTCACGACGCCGGAGGGTCAACAGCGCGTCCGCGACCTCATCGCCGACGCCGATGTCGTGATCGAGAATTTCAAGGTCGGCGGCCTTGCCAAATATTGCCTCGATTACGCCAGCCTGTCCGCGATCAATCCGCGCCTGATCTATTGCTCGATCACCGGCTTCGGACAGGACGGCCCCTACGCCCCCCGCGCGGGATACGACTTCATCATTCAGGGCATGAGCGGAATGATGGACCTGACCGGCGAACCGGATGGCGCGCCGCAAAAAATCGGCGTCGCGATGGCCGACATCACCACCGGACTCTATTCGGTCATCGCGATCCAGGCCGCGCTGCATCAGCGCAGCGCAACGGGGCGCGGCCAGCATATCGACATGGCGCTGCTCGATTCGATGGTCGGCGTCCTCGCCAACCAGGCCGCGAATTACTTCGCGAGCGGTGTCACCCCGCCCCGCGTCGGCAACGCGCATATGAATGTGTCGCCCTATGCCGTGTTCGAAACGAGCGATGGCTGGTTCATCCTCGCGGTCGGCAACGATGCGCAGTTCCGGCGTTTCTGCACCGTCGCCGGGATCGACCCGCTGCCCGAATGGGCGACCAACGCCGGTCGCCTCGAACACAAGCCCGCCTTGTTCGCGCGGATTACGCAGGCGACGAAACGCTTCACCCGCGACGAACTGCTCGACAAGCTGGAGGCTGTCGGTGTTCCCGCCGGGCCGATCAACACCGTCGAACAGGCATTGACCGACCCGCAGGTCGCGGCACGCGGCATGGTGACGCGGGGCGCCCGGATCGACGGCCTGCGCACCCCCATCCGCTTTTCCGACGCGACACTGGCCACGGGCCGCCCCGCGCCGCAACTCGGCGAGAAGATTCCCTGAAAGCGCTTCCATAACTTTTGTTGTGGCGATGTCCTCCCTCGCCTATCCTTGTCGGCAAAAGAGAGGATACGCTCAGCATGACCACCCCACCCCTTAACGGTATTCGCATCGTCGAAATGGCGGGCATCGGCCCCGGCCCGTTCTGCGGGATGATGCTCGCCGATCATGGCGCCGAGGTCATCCGCATCGACCGCGCGCGTGGCGGCGGCCTGACGATCGACGCGAAAGACCCGTTGATCCGCACCCGTAAATCGATCGCGGTCGACCTGAAGACGGCGGCGGGCGTCGCGGCGGTCAAGCGGATCGTCGCCACCGCCGATGGGCTGATCGAGGGCTTCCGCCCCGGCGTGATGGAGCGGCTCGGCCTCGGCCCTGACATCCTGCTCGCCGACAACCCCCGCCTCGTCTACGGCCGTATGACGGGCTGGGGCCAGACCGGGCCGATGGCGCACGAGCCCGGCCACGACATCAATTACATCGCGATTTCGGGCGCGCTTCATGCTTACGGCCGCAGCGGTGAAAAGCCGACCCCGCCGATCAACATGGTCGGCGATTTTGGCGGCGGCGCGATGATGCTGGCGTTCGGGATGCTCGCCGCGCTGCTCCATGCGGGAAAGACCGGTGAAGGACAGGTCGTCGATGCCGCGATGACCGATGGTTCGGCGCTGTTGATGAGCATGATCTGGGGCTTTCGCGGCATGGGCCGCTGGTCACCGAAGCGCGGCACCAATTTGCTCGATACCGGCGCGCATTTCTACGACACCTATGAGACTGCGGACGGCAAATATATCTCGCTCGGCGCGATCGAGCCGCAATTCTACGCCGAATTCCGCGCGGTCATGGGGCTGGGCGACGACGCCTGGACCGCACAGATGAACCCCGCCAGCTGGGGGCCGCTCAAGGCGGAATTGACGGAGCGATTCAAGTCGAAAACGCGCGACGATTGGGTCGCCGCCTTCAAGGGTCATGAAGTCTGCTTCGCCCCCGTGCTCGATTTCGACGAAGCGCTTGCCGACGACCATAATCGCGCGCGCGGCACCTTTGTCGAGGCGGGCGGCGTGATGCAGCCAGCCCCCGCACCGCGCTATTCGTCGAGTGGAACGGTCGAACCCATCATGGCGACCGAGCGCACCGATGGCGCGCTGCTTGCCGACCTCGGCTTCTCGCCCGAAGAGATCGCGGCGTTAGGCCATTAGGCTCCCGGAATCTTCGGCGCGGGCCGCAGCGCGTAGATGCCGTAGGACAGGATGATCGCGTAACAGGCCGCCGGCAGCAGCAGCGCGAAATGCAGGCTGCCCGACGCATCGGCCAACGCCCCGGTGAAATAGGGGATGATCGCGCCGCCGACGATCGCGGTCGCGATGACCCCCGATCCCTCCGCCGCGCGCTTGCCGAGCCCTTCGCTCGCCAGGCTGAAGATCGTCGGGAACATGATCGAATTGCACAGCCCGATCGCCAGCAACGCCCAGCCCGACACGTCGCCGACCGTGTTCGCCGAGATCAGGATCAGCGTGATCGATCCCGCCGCGACCGCCGCCAGCACCTTGCCCGGCGACACCTTGCTCAGCACATAGGCGCCGATGAACCGTCCGACGAGCGCGCCGCCCCAGTAAAAGGGTACGTGCTTGCCCGCGGCGACATCGCTGATCCCCATCACGCTCGGCTGCATCAGATAGTTGACGATCAGCGACCCGATCGCGACCTCCGCGCCGACATACAGAAAGATACACGCCGTCCCCATGGCGAAGCGCGGCCATTTCAGCAGCGTCAGCCCGTGGAAGATGCTCCCTTCCTGATCCTGAGCCTCGTTCAGGCGGTTGCGCCGCGTCCACACGACCGCTGCGACGACCAACAGGGCGATCGCCAGGCCGATATAGGTGTGGACGATCGTCCGCGATGCCTCGACCCGGTATGCGCTCAACGCATCCCCGGTCAGCGTCGACACGTCGACCGCAGCAAGACCGCCCAGGATCAGCGCCGATCCGACATAGGGAAAGATCGTCGTACCGAGCGAATTGAATGCCTGCGCGAAGGTCAGGCGGCTGGAGGCCGAGCGCGGATTGCCCAGCGCGGAGATGAGCGGATTGGCGACGACCTGCACGACGGTAATCCCCGCCCCCAGGACGAACAGCGCGAACAGGAACAGTTCGAACGTCGCATTCGCCGCCGCCGGGATAAACAACAGACACCCGACCGTCATCGTCACCAGCCCGATCGACGCGGTACGCATATACCCCGCCTTGCGCACGATCGCGGCGGCGGGAATCGAGAACAGCGCATAGGCAAGGAAAAAGGCCGACTGCACCAGCATCGATGTCGCATGGTCGAGCTTGAACAGCTCGCGCATCTTGGGAATGATGATGTCGTTGAGGCTGGTGATCCCGCCGAAGATGAAGAACAGCGCAAACACGAACACGCGCAGGTCCGGGGCGTCATAGCCCTGCTGTGGATCGCCCGCGGCGGCTTCGGAATCGATCCCACCGCTAGTATCGACGTGCATCACCATTGAACCTGGCCCCTCTCACCATCTTTAACGGCAAGGCATAGGCGGGGGCGCGACGCGCTGGCAAGCGGTTCGATAATCGGCTGGATCACACGTCCTTTCATCGCGTAAGGCAGTGAGCGTGACCCGCTTCACCGTCAACAACCAGCCCGTCGAATATCGGCTGGATCCCGCGACGCCGCTCTTATGGGCGCTGCGCGATGCGTCGAACCTGACCGGCGCGAAATATGGCTGCGGCACCGGGCATTGCGGCGCATGCACGGTCGATGTCGATGGTCGGGCGGTGCGGTCGTGCCAGGTGTCGATCGCTGCGATAGAGGGAACGGTGGTGACGACGATCGAGGGTTTGTCGCGCGAACGCTCGCATCCGCTGCAACTCGCGATGATCGACAACGCGGTCCCGCAATGCGGGTTCTGCGTGCCCGGGATCATCATGGCGGCATCCGTCCTGCTCAAGCATGATGGCAACCCGAGTGAGGACGCGATCAAGGCGGCCGTGTCGAATCTGTGCCGCTGCGGCATCTATCCCCGGTTGATCGAGGCGATCCAGCGCGCCGCCCGCGCCGCGCGCGGTGAGGAAACCATTCCCGCCGGGGCGCGCCCGGGAATCGACCCGGCGGATGCGGCGCGGATCGTTCCCGCGCTTGTGCCGCCAACCCCTTTATCGGGCGAATAGCTTTCGCAACGCTGACGAACAAATTCAGCTTTCGCTCAACGGCGTCGGTTCAGAACAATGTCATCATCGGGGTCGGCATGTGCGCCGATAGTCTTTGAGGATATGAGTGATGAAGACGGTGTTGAAGGCATTGCTGGCGGCGAGCGCGTTGTTTCCGGTCGGCGCCTATGCGCAAAATGCGAATTGGCAGCATCGCGGTGAAGCTCGCGCCGATCGCGGTGACAATGCTCAGCGATCCGATTCGGGCCGATCCGACTGGCGTGCGCGGCGCGATGCCGGGGTACAAACGAATACGCAGCCGCAGATACAGGCCCCGGCAACCGCGGAAACCTACCGCCGCGATCGGGGTGATCGAGGGAATGACGCTTATCGTCAGAACGCGCAGGCTCAGGCGAACTGGAACCAGTCCTATCGCAACCGCGATTATTCCAACCGGACCTATCAGCCACGCACAGATCGCGATCGCCGCGACGACAGTGGCGCAAACGCCGTCCAGCGCTATCGCGATGCACGCCAGCCACAAATGAGGGGTTATGCGCAAGGCTATGGCCAGCGCTACGACAACCGACGCTCGGGCCAATGGAGCCGCGATTGGCGCAACGACAATCGCTACGACTGGAATCGCTATCGCGGCGTCAATCGCAGCACCTATCGCCTTCCGCGATATTACGCACCGTCGGGCTGGGGCTATGGGTATCGCCGCTTTTCGATCGGTGTGACGCTGTCGTCGTTCCTGTGGGATCAGAATTACTGGATCGACGATCCCTATGCCTATCGTCTGCCACCCGCCTATGGCCCCTATCGCTGGGTTCGTTACTTTAACGACGCGTTGTTGATCGATATCCGGACCGGCGTGGTCGTCGATAACGTGTACGGGATTTTCTACTAGGCGTTTCGTCAGGCCGGGCGGTGGGAAACCGTCGCCCGATTGGCGCCGGGCGGCGGGAAACCGTCGCCCGATTGGCGCTTGCGTTTCATCCGATCGATTGCCAATTCCCTCCCCGATGTTCGGTTTCAGGAAACCAAGGGCCAACGGCCCCGACAAGACTCGCCAGTCGTTCGGCAATACCGTCGGCGCGCGGCTCGATGCCGACCCGCGGATGGTCAGGGCGACACTGCCGTCAGCGCAAATCTATTATTGCCTCGATTTTCTCACGCCGCGGCAATGCCACGCGCTGAGGAAGATGATCGACAATCACCGGCGGCCGTCGACGTTGCTGTCTGACAAGGCGGGCGCGGGATTCCGAACCAGCGAAAGCTGCGACATGGCGCGCTTCGACCCGGAGGTGCAGCCGATCGACGAATCGATCGCCGCCGCGCTGGGCATTCCCGCCGATCACGGCGAAACGATGCAGGGTCAGCGCTATGCCCCGGGCCAGCAATTCCGCGCGCATCACGATTATTTCCACGATGGCGAAAGCTATTGGGAAGCGATGAAGAAGTCGGGCGGACAGCGGACGTGGACCGCGATGATCTATCTCAACGATGTCGCCGACGGCGGCGCGACATGGTTCCCGCAGGCAGGTATCAAGGTCCTCCCCCGCCGCGGCATGTTATTGACATGGAACAACATGAACCCCGACGGCAGCCCCAATATGCTGACCCTCCACGAGGGCATGGCGGTCGTCGAGGGCACGAAATACATCGTCACCAAATGGTTTCGCGAAAAGCCGTGGATCACCGCCTGATCGCCTTATGCGATCGGGGTCCCTGCGCCGTCATCTCTCTACGCCCGCTTTCCGACACCCCGCCGCTCTGTCACAATCCCATCACGCTCTTTCGCACCGCCGGCGCCCCGTCCGACCGCGCGCCATCGCGATGGGTTCACGAAACGCGCCGTGGCGTGACCTTTCGTGAACTTCCGCCGCCATTGCCTCCCCCCGGCAAAGGCTTAAGACCCACGGTCATGTCTTCGGTCCTCAACGTCACCCGCTCGATCCTCGGCCAGCCCTGGCGCTGGCGCGCGCTCGCCGCCGACGGGCGTGACGGGTTCGGGACCGACGATCTGGTGACGCAGATTCTGCTCGCGCGCGGGTGCCCCCGCGAATTGCTCGACATCACCCGCGCGCCATCGATCCGCGCGTTCATGCCCGACCCGTCGATCTTTCGCGATATGGATCGGGCCGCGACGCGGCTCGCCGACGCGGTCGAGGCGGGCGAAAGCATCGCGATCTTCGGCGATTACGATGTCGATGGCGCGACCTCCGCCGCGTTGCTCATCCGCGTGCTCCGCGATCTGGGTGTCGAGGCCCGCCCCTATATCCCCGACCGCATGACCGAAGGCTACGGCCCCTCTGCCGAGGCGCTGCTCCGGCTTGCGAACGAGGGCGCATCGCTCATCGTCACCGTCGATTGCGGTGCGCAGGCGTTCGACGCGCTCGCCGCCGCGCATGACGCGGGGATCGAGATCGTCGTCGTCGATCACCATAAATGCACCGCCCAGCTTCCCCTCGCCCATGCGCTCGTCAATCCCAACCGCCTCGACGAGGATGAGGGCGCTGCACACGGCCATCTCGCTGCGGTCGGCGTGTGTTTTCTCCTCGCCGCCGCGCTTGTCCGGACATTGCGGGAACGCGATTTTTTCGCTGGCCGCATCGAACCCAAACTCATCGACCTGCTCGACATCGTCGCGCTCGGCACCGTGGCCGACGTCGCACAATTGCGCGGCCTCAACCGCGCTTTCGTCGCGCAAGGGTTGAAGGTCATGGCGCAGCGCAAGAATATCGGCGTCGCCGCCTTGATCGAGGCATCGCGCCTCACGCGCGCGCCGACGTGCAGCGATCTCGGCTTCGCGCTCGGCCCGCGCATCAATGCGGGCGGGCGGGTCGGCAAATCCGATCTCGGTGTCCGCCTGCTCACGACGCGCGACCCCGCCGAAGCGAGGGAGATCGCCGCCGAGCTCGACGCGCTCAACGAACAGCGCCGCGCGATCGAGGGTGACGTTCAGGCCGAAGCCGACGCGATGATCGCCGCCGACGCGCGCGTCGCTGTCGTCGCCGGGCAAGGCTGGCACGCAGGCGTCATCGGCATCGTCGCGGGACGGCTCAAGGAACGGCTCGGCCGCCCGGCGATCGTCATCGCGATCGACGAACACGGCGTCGGCAAGGGTTCGGCGCGATCGATCCCCGGCGTCGACCTTGGCGCCGCGATCCTCGCCGCGAAGGAACATGGCCTGATCGTCGCGGGCGGCGGCCACGCGATGGCGGCGGGCCTGACGATCGACGCCGACGCGATCCCCGCCCTTGCCGCCTTTCTCGAAGAGCGTCTCGGCGATGCCATCGACCGCGCCCGTGAGGACCGTGCGCTCGTCCTCGATGCGGTCCTCGCAACGGGAGGCGTCAATCCCGACCTGGTCGATTCGCTTGAGGCGGGCGGCCCCTATGGCATGGGCTGGCCCGCCCCGCGCATCGCCGCCGGCCCCGTCCGCATCGTCAAGGCCGACGTGGTCGGCAACGGCCATGTCCGCGTCATCGCCAGCGGGCAGGACGGGCCGAGCCTCAAGGCCGTCGCCTTCCGCGCCGCCGACACCCCCCTCGGCCATGCGCTGCTCGCCGCCCCGCCCCATCGCCGCCTGTGGTTGGCAGGCCGAATCAAGCGCGACGACTGGGGCAGCCGCCCCGCCGCCGAAATGCACCTGGAGGATGCCGCCTGGGCCGACTGACGAAGTTTCTCAGTCAATGACTTGACCCCCCCGCCCATGTCGCCTAACCGACC
>JAPKCG010000593.1 GCA_028823055.1 Sphingomonas bacterium | reverse complement strand
CGATCAAGTGGAAGCTATCGCTCGATCGCTCGGTGGACGAGGCCGAGTTCCGCCCTGCCGAAGGCGAGGCGCAGCCGTTGGACATCGGCGCGGACGGCCGCTCGGTCACGATGGAGCAGGTGGCCGACGGGTCGCGGTCCTACAGCTTCGGATGGGTGGACAAGGAGCACGGCTTCACTTTTTCCAGCCCGCGTCACTACCTGCAGGTGGCACCCGACCGAGTGCCGAGCGTCGATCTCACTTCGCCCGCCGGAAACTTGTTCGCGACGCTCCAGCGCAATCTCGACTTCGCCTTCCGCGGCCGGGACGATCACGGCATCGGCGAGGCTGTCATCGCCTACCGGCTCAACAAGATCGGGGAGGAGAAGGTTAACATACCCGCACCGAAGCTGAGCGACGGGAGCGAGCAACGGATCGACTGGAACTACCGCGATGCCCTACCGGACCTCGCGGTCGGCGACACCGTCACTTTCGCGGTTGAATTAGCGGATCGCTACCCGGGCGTGGATGGACCGCACCGGGCGCGTTCCGATGCACGGCGCGTGCAGTTCCTGTCCCGGGAAGACTATCTCGTGCAGATCGAAAAGCAGAAGCGCCGCCTGCTCAACCGGATCCGGACGATCTATCGCGAGGAGCGCGGGGTGCATGATCTCGTCCGCCGTCTCGACCCGTCCGACGATGTCTTCGTCCAGACCTGCCAACTGGAAGCGGTGCGGCAGGGCCTGATCCGCGAACGCCTCGGGGCAATTCGGAACCGCCTCAACGTGCTGGTCAAAGACCTGGAGGCCAACCACCTCGCGGAGGAGGCCGAGAGCGCGGCAATGGCCAAGCTGGGCACCGATTTGCAAACCATCGCGGACGAACACGTGGGTCGTGCCGCCTCCCTACTGCGGGAATTGGCCACGGTCACCGACGGTGATGGGGACGACCGGAACCCGGCGGCCGCGATCGACATGGTCGACAGCTCGGCGCGCGAACTCGGTCTCGTGGTCCTGCAGCTCGGTTTCGCGGAAGCCGCGGACGTCATGGCGCGGGAGTTGCACGCCACCAGCCAGACCCAGGCTGCCCTGCGCCTGCAGACCCTCATCAGGGGTGAAGCGGACGCGGCTGGCGATGAGGACCTGGCCAAGGTGCAAACCCGCCTGGCAAAGGAAACGGCCCGCCTGCTTGCCGCCACCCCGCGCAACAAGGAGAGCACCAGCACGGACGCCCTGGTGGCCTTCAGCCTGTCCCGCATGGTCAATGGACTGCTCCGCTCTGGTGCCGATGCCAAGATGCTGGAAGCCGCGGCGCTCATCCCCAAGGCCGATTCAAAAAAGGTGGCCCGCCTCCAGGCAGAGGTGATCGCGAGCCTGCTCCGCGCGGAGTTCCGGCTGCGGCGCGGCGCGGAATACGAGGCGCTGACCAATGCCCGCGACCTCTTTGCCTCGCTGGCCGCCGGGCAGAGAGAGTTGCGTGAAGAGGGCGCCGAGATGAGCGAGCAAAAGCTCGCCCAATCCCAGACCGCTCTCCAGCGCCAACTCCATCTGCGACTCATGCCTGAAGTGCCCGCCCCGAGGCCGAAGCTCTACGACGTGGTCGCCTCCCCTGCCCCACCGGTGGATGAATTGCTCGCCGCTGCCGAACAGGCCATGCAGGCGGCCTTGACCCAGATCGAAGCTGGCGACCGTGCGGCTACAACCGGTCATTACCAACAAGCACAGACCGCATTTGAGAAGCTGGCGGAGATCGCC
>JAPKCG010000592.1 GCA_028823055.1 Sphingomonas bacterium | reverse complement strand
CCGATTGTGACCGTCTTTTATCATTCGAAGTGGAGGAGGAGGTGGTGGAGGTGGTGGTGGTGGAGGTGGTGGTGGAGGAGGTGGAGGTGTTTTCTCTGACATTTTTGATCCTGCTAGTCACGTCAATCAAACCTGTCGCCATTGCACCGGAGAGTAACGAAATCGCGACAGTCAAATTCATGTAATAGAGAGCAGACGAACGCTTCTCGTTTTTGCGTGCATTGTGCGCAGCTCCCCTGACGTAAGATAAGTGAAGAGCTTTCGCCAGCTCTTCGCTCGCGTCTGAACCAGAAATATCGCCAAACCCAGCAACGAAATCATCGTATTCAGTGGTAAGAGGCAAATAAGCGTACTCGTGCCCGACAAAAAACTTAAAACCGTAAAAAACGAACCCGCACAATGGAAGCGTGCTCGCTAGGATAATTCCCACCATAAACCACACTGAGTCGCTCGCCAAATCAACACCATCCCAGGCGGCCTTCAGTACAGTGGCACTAGCCAAAGCCAAGCCTACGGGAAACGCGACGGCTTGCTGAAGGCGGTCCTTGCGCGCGATCTGGAAATAGAATTCTTCTTTGAAGAACTCGTGCATCAGTCGAACAGGCTGGAGACCGAGCTTTCATCGGCGATGCGGCGGATGGCTTCGCCCAGCAGCGGGGCGATGGTGAGGTGGCGGATGCGCTTGGCGTCCTTCACGGCTTCGGTCGCGCTGATCGAATCGGTGATCACCAGTTCCTTCAGCTGCGAACCGTCGATGCGCGGGGCCGCGCCGCCGCTGAGCACGCCATGGGTGCAATAGGCGGCGACGTCGCTGGCGCCCTGCGCCTTCAGCGCGGCGGCGGCGTTGCACAGCGTGCCGCCCGAATCGACGATATCGTCGATGATGATGCAGAAATGATCTTCGACATTGCCGATGATGTTCATCACTTCGGATTCGCCGGGCTTTTCGCGGCGCTTGTCGACAATGGCGAGGGGGGCGTTGTTGAGCCGCTTGGCCAGCGCGCGGGCGCGTACCACGCCGCCCACATCGGGGGAGACGACCATCAGCTGCTCGTTCCCGAAGCGCGCCAGAATGTCCGCGCTCATCACCGGCGCTGCGAACAGATTGTCGGTCGGGATATCGAAAAAGCCCTGGATCTGCCCGGCATGCAGATCGATCGACAACACGCGGTCGGCCCCGGCCTGGGTGATCAGATTGGCGACCAGCTTGGCCGAGATCGGCGTGCGCGGGCCGGGCTTGCGGTCCTGCCGGGCATAGCCGAAATAGGGGATGACGGCGGTGATGCGCTTGGCCGATGCGCGGCGCAGCGCATCGATCATGATCAGCAATTCCATCAGATTGTCATTGGCCGGATAGCTGGTCGACTGGACCACGAACACATCCTCGCCGCGCACATTTTCGTGGATTTCGACGAAGATCTCCTCATCGGCGAAGCGGCGCACGCTGGCGTCGACGATGGGCAGCTCAAGATAGCCCGCGATGGCGCGGGTGAGCGGCAGATTGCTGTTACCGGAGATGATTTTCATGGGGCGCGTCCCGCTGTCAGATGACGTTGGGATGACGCCCTAACGTGCCCGCCCGCCTATGCCTAGTGCGCGCGGGCCTGAAGGCGCGGACAATTGCGCGCACCGATCCCCTACCGCGCAGCCGCATCGAAGCAGGGCGACGCCAACGCTATTCCCGGGAACGCTATTCCCAAGGACAAAATGTTACGGTATAACATTATCCTGCGG
>JAPKCG010000121.1 GCA_028823055.1 Sphingomonas bacterium | reverse complement strand
GGCATGGCGGACGGACTACAACACCGTGCGTCCGCACAGCAGCCTTGGCGGGTTGCCACCCGCCGAGTTTACGAACCGCCCCCGCCAAGGGCATATGGACAGCGGAGCTAAGTTAACAGCGGCCTGAAAATCGGGATCAGGTCAGCAACAGCTCATGTTGCCAGTCGACATCTCAAGCTGCGTATTGATAGTCGCTAGCGAGAAGCTTGTTGAGTTGATCAAGGGGCAGGGGCCGACTTATCAGATAGCCTTGCACCAAGTCGCATCCTGTCGCGTTAAGAAATTTCAGGCAACCAGCATCCTCGACGCCTTCTGCCACAACCTTCAAGCCTAATTTGTGGGCGAGTTCAATCGTCGAGCGAACAAGAATGCCATCGTCCTGGTTCTGATGCGCGAACTGGACGAAACTTCGATCGATTTTGAGCTCGTTGAGCGGCAGCTGACGGAGATAAGTCAGTGTCGATTGACCCGTTCCGTAATCGTCCATCGATATCGCCACACCGAGGTCGCGATATCGACGCAGTGCGGCGATCGCAGTAACGGTATTCGACATTGCCGCCGATTCCGTGACCTCGAAGACGAATGCCGAATTCGGCGTTTCACAACTCGTCAACACCCGTTCGACATCGGCATTGAACGCTGGCGCGGAAAGGAGCTTCGCCGAGATATTGACCGCGGCTGTGACATCGGAATGGTGGCGGCGCCACTCCGATGCGTCATTAATCACTTGTTTAAGGACATGGATCGTCAGCGGCGCGATCCTGTTCGTTTTTTCCGCAATGGGAATGAAAACGTCCGGTCCGATAAAGCCGCGCGTCGGATGACGCCAACGCACAAGTGCCTCGACACTGACGATGCGATGCTCGCGCAGGTGATATTTCGGCTGATAGAACACCTCTATCTGGCCAGCGGCCATCGCCTCATCCAATTCACCCATGAGTGAAATCGACCGCTCCAATTCGTCGATATCGGTGGCGGCTTGCCGCCAGAATCCGCCCGATGCGCGCGCCTTCTCGGCCGCGAGCGTGGCGTCGCTCAACAATTGCTCGGTGGCTGTGTGATTTCCGGACGCGACACCGATCGACACCGCGACGTCGACCCGTCGTCCCGCAACCTCGATCGGCTGCAACAGGATGGCACGCAGTCCGTGAAGCGTGTCGTCGACGAGTTGTTCGGCGGGCAGGAAAAACGCAAGCTGATGATCCGCGGTGCGGTATACCAGCCTATCCTCCGCGATCAGCGCCAAGCGTTCGCCAACGCGGACGATCACATCGGCGGCGATCCGGTTCCCGAGCACCGCGCGCAGCGCTTCGTAATTGTCAATTTGCGCAGCGGCTACGATCGTCGCGGCGTCGCGAGTGACACGCTGTAACAATGCTCGCGCATTGGGCAGGCCCGTCGCGTCATCGCTCAGCCGCTGATTGCGGAAACGTCCGAAGACGTCGCGAACCAGACAAGCGAGCGTCGTGATCGCGATCATCGTCAGCGGCGTTGCAACAGGATATATTACCAGGAAATGATGCTGAGCCACCAGCACGCAGACAACGATTGATGCGGCTGATATGATCGCGACGACGATACTCGGAACCGCGGAGCGAAATCCGACCATCGCTGCTGCGGCGAGGCTTGCCAGGAGCAGCATCAGGAGCGGCGATCCGCGCACCGGCACCCCGCGCAGCAATGTTTCGGCCGCCAGCGCCTGGACGATGACACCTGGTATGACCCCCCATTGCCGCGTGCCATAGCGGTCGCCCATTTCGACCGCGGTCGCACCGATCAGGACGTTGCGCCCCCTGACACTTTCAGGATCGAACCTTCCGTCACGCACATCGACGAAACTCAGCCTGGGTATCGACCCCGGGTTTATCGACATGTCGATCGGAAAATCCGTGTCCGCCGCGCCGGATCGCGCAGCGATGTAGGCAGATAATGATGGTCGCGGGGTCCCCGCCGTCACGGTTCCGAACGGCATGTTTCGGACTTGGCCGTCGGGGTCGGGCCTTATGCTGACCGAGGCGAGGGCGACATTGGTCCGGAGCATGGGTATCGGCAGCGCGTCGATCGTCCGCCGATCGGAACTACCAGCGGTCTGGCCGAAGGTTGGTAGCGCAACGAGCCCGTCGGCGCGTGCGAGCGCCGCGGCGAAGGAACGATCGCCGACATCGTCGGAGGGCGCGGCGAAATCGACGTCGAAAACGATCGACGACGCGCCTGCGCCTCGCAAACGATCGACGACGCGCGCGTAATTTTCTCGCGACCAGGGCCAGCGCTTGATGTGCGATGCGCTCTCGGCATCCATCTCGACGACGACCACTTTTCCGCTAGCGGCGCGGTCGACAGCGACAAAGCGCAGCGGCATCAGACCACGATCGATCGCAGCGCCGGTCCTGCTCGCCATCAGCGCGTAGCCGAGCACGACGACCACGCACACGATCAACCAGGACGACCGCCGCCGGTCAATCTGAAGAAATGATATGCTCATCCGTCAGAAAACGCGTGATACCCGGAACGATACGCGCGGACGCTTGGTCCCGGTGTCGAACCGATCCTGGTTGAGCGGCAAGGCAACTTCGATCATGCCATCCAGCAGTCCGTGGCCCAACCGCGCGCCGGTGCCAGTCGATAGCAATGAGCCACCACCGACGCCGCCACGCAGATTATCGACATAGCCGCCATCGACGAACCCGTAGAGTTGAAATCGCGTAAGAATGCCGGAGAGTCGCCCAAGATTGGCACGAAATTCTGCCGATCCCAGCACGCCTTGGTCGCCAGTTCGTTCCGCATAGTCATATGCACGCCCGAACGCAGGACCACCTGCGCCAATCTCGACGGTCGCTAGCAACGGACGCGAAGCGAGCTGACCGGAGGATGCGAGCGCGATCGCAAAAGGCCCGCCGACGTCGGCGGTCCAATCGACAGTATAATTCCAGACAGCGAAGCGGGCGTCACCATCCGAGCGCGACGTCATCGCATCGCCTTCATGCGATACTCCTGCGAGCGGCAAGCCGCCGACAAAGGCTAACTCGCCGCGCAGGGTGCCCGATCCCGCCTTTGCTACGCCATGGAGCGATGCCGTCAGCGTCGTCAGCCGATCGTCGCGCAGGTCACTGCCGAGCAGCGTCTGATCGCTTTTGAGCGCGCGAAACGCCAGATTGCCCCACATGCTGCGTTGGCGGCTGCGCAGCAACGGTCGATCGTAACTCACCGCGATATCGACGCTGTTGCCGACCACGTCGAGCGGGGCGAGAGACGCGCCGGGATTAGCGCGGCCATAAGCACCGGAAATGGTCACCACCCCCCCCTCGGCATCGATCGGCGCGCTATAGCGCGCGCGCAGGAACGCGAATTCGCTTGGCTGCAACGGCGTCAGTGCCGCGATGAGGCCAAGCTCATCGCCCGATTGCGCGAGGCCGCGCAGGCTGGCAAGCAAGGTCGATCGGATCGGGCCGACCTCGGCACTGCCGCGGTTATCGATCTGTGCATAGGCGCTCGCGCGGTCTTCGCTGACGGTCACCAGCAAAATGCCGAAACCGTTCTGTCGGCTAAATTTGCTATCCTTCACCGTCAGACCGGGAATGTCCCCGACCAGCAGGATCGCTCGCTCCAGCGACGCGCTGCGGACGGCGTGATCGGTGACCAGCGCCTGCGTTAAAATCCGGTCCGCGAGTGGATTTATCGCGCCGATGACGCGCACGGCGGCGATGCGGCCTTCGTCCAGCGTCACGTGTAGTATGCCGTCCGTCATCGTTTGCGGCTCGATGGTCGCACTGGCGAAAGGATACCCAGCCGTGCGCGCGGTCGCCGCCACGGCTCCCGCCAATTGCGACAGATCCTCGCTCGACAGATCGCGTCCAATGTAGGTGACCAGCGAGGACGCGAACGCGCTCGTCGCGATTTCCGCGTTGCCGTCGATGACGATCGCGCTGGCAATCCGGGGAATGGCTTCCGCACGCGACGACGATGTCCCGGCCGACGGGATTAGCGTCGGGCGTGGCGCTTGCTCGACCGGTATCACTGGCTGGGGCAGCGCCTGCTGAGTGATCGACGGATCGGCGCGATCAAGTCGCACCTGTGCCGAGCTTGGCGACGCCGCGGCGACTGCCGTAAGAACCAGCGGCAGGGTATTCACAGTGCGGCGCATCGACGGTCCTCGCTTCATCAGCGTGGCCTAGGCCAGCAAGAGTTTGCAAATAGTTAGCCGCAGAAAGATTCATAACGCCGCGTTCACCTTATCGAGAAATCCGATCCTAAAGCCCGCACTCTCATAGCCGCTCGATGATCTGTGGGTTTGCACCACGGGGGAGAGATGCATGCGTAAGCGGTTAGTCGCGATTTTGGCGGCAAGTTGTTCGACGGTGGCGATGGCCGATGAACCGCGCTGGACAATCAGTGAAGCCAGCGGGCCGGTACAGGTGTCACGCAGCGGCATCACCAAAGTCGCCAGCCGCGGGAACGTCGTCACGGCCGGGGATACGGTCACGACCGGGCGGGGCGGGCGTGCGGTGCTGGTGCGCGGCACCGAATATATGATGGTTGCCCCCGCCTCGCAGGTCCGCTTGCCCGCCACCGAGCAAGCAACCGGATTTACCCAAGTATTCGAGGACTTCGGCAACGTCGTCTTCATGATCAAAAAGAAGCTGACCCCGCATTTCGAGGTGAAGACACCCTATCTCGCCGCTGTGGTGAAAGGGACGACCTTTACCGTCGGCGTTTCCGAACAGGGGTCCTCGGTGCAGGTGTTGGAAGGCGCGGTCGATGTCGCGACGGGCGATGGCGGCGCGCATGATCTGCTCAGGCCGGGTGCCGTGGCGCTAGTGGGCGCGGCGAACATCTATTCGATGCAGGTTCAGGCAAACGGCGTCACCCGTACAATTGTGTCCCCCGCATCGCCGCCGGCACCAGCCGCTCAGCCGAACACGCCCGTCGCGCCAGCCGTGACCTCCGACGGATCGATCGCCCTTGCCGCTGCAGCACCGGTTCCGGTGGTGGCGAGTTCTTCGGTCGACGCACCTGTCATCGTCGCACCCGTCATTGCGGCAACTATATCCGAAGCGCCGGTGTCGCTTGGGACAATCACCGGCGGACTTGTGACCGGCAGCCTTGGCGGCAGCCCGATCGTCGAACCGACCGGCGTGGCCAACGCAATGCGGATCGCCACCGAATCGTCGGCTGCGGCAGTAAAGGCAGTCGCGACCGCGACGTCGTCGATCGCCGCTGCGGCGGATCAGGAAACAGCCGCAGCCGCGGCGGCAAAGCAGACCGCGACTGCCGCAGCGGCGAGCGACGCGAAGCTCGCGGCTGATCGCGTGGCGCAGGACGCCGCCGTCGCCGCGCAGCGTTCGGCGGATGCGTCGGCACAGGCCGACGCCGAAAAGATTAAAAGCGACGCGGCCAAGGCGGCAGCGACCGCGGCTGCCGACGCCGCAGCGAAGGCGGCAGGTGACGCAGCCGCGCAATCCGCAAAGGCGGAAGCCGACCTTGCCGCAAAATCCGCCGCCGTGGCGCAGGCAAATGCCGAGAAGGCTGCCGCCGACCGCGCCGCGGACGCTGCCATGAAGGCCGCGCAGGACAAGTCTGCGGACGAGGCTGCCAAGGTCGCCGAAGCAAGGGCCAGTGTCGCCGCCGCAGAAGCGCAGCGTGCCGTTGCCGCTGCCGCCGCCGCTGAAAGCGAACGGACCAGCAAATCGGTGGCAGAAGCGGCGGCAGCCGCCGCTGCGGAAGCTGCCGCTCGCGATGCCGCGGCCGCAGCTAGCGCGGCCAAGGCGGGCAACGACCCCGCGCTTACCGCCGCTGCGGAAAAGGCTGCGAAGGATGCGGCCAAGGCGGCGGAAGATTCCGCGAAGGCTGGCAAGGCGGCGAAGGACGCCGACGCGGACAAGGCCGCCAAGGATGCGGCCAAGGCCGTTGCGGAAGCGGCCGCAAAGGCGTCCAAGGATGCTGAAAAGGCAGCAAAAGAAAATGCCGATAAGGCGATCAAGGATTTAGCCAAGGACGCCGAAAAGGCGGCGAAAGAGGTAGCCGACGCAGCAGCGAAAGTGCAGAAAGCCGCCGATGACGCCAGCGCCGCCGAAGCTGAAAAAGCGGCGAAGGATGCGGCGAAGCTCGCGACTGACAAGGATGCCGAAAAGGCGGCCAAAGATGCCGCGAAGGCCGCCGAGGAAGCAGGTAAGGCGGATGCCGAGAAGGCCGCCAAGGCTGCCGACGACGCGGCAAAGAAAGCGGCGCAAGACGCAGCGAAGGCCGCTGCGGATCTCGCCAAAGAGCAGGAAGCCGCCGCCAAGGACGCCAAGAAAGCGGCCGACGAAGCAGCCAAGGCCGCGGATAAGGTCGCCAAGGACGCTCAGAAGCAGTCGGACGATGCAGCAAAAGCGGTCGAGGAAGCGATCAAGAAGGGCAAGAAGTGAACGCGCCCGCGGGCATCGTGGTGGCGGGCTCTTATCCACGACCGTCTAGTCCGATCGACCAATGACGTTCGCGACGGTTGAAGGTATTTTTTGCTGACGGAGGTGACGATCGACGACGTCGCGCTTCGAGCGCACGTGCTTGACCTGTCGTCCCTCGGCTCGCTGCTTCATACCGGAAGCGAACCTGCTCTTGGCTCCGATGAGAGATTGCGACTGAACGGCAACGGATGGTCAGCAAGAGTTGTATGGGTCGGTGGAGGCCGGCTTGGCCTTGAGTTCATGTCTAGCATACCGTCAGATCGAATTGAGGCCATCGTCAGTTTATAAGATCTGAGAGGATCTGCTGTTCGAGCGTGGGATCGACATCTGCCATGGGACGGTGCGGATGTGGTGGAACAGGTTCGGGCCGTTGTTCGCAGGCGACATCCGCCGCCGGCGAGTTTCTCGGATGCGCGGGTTCAGGCACTGGCGCTGGCATCTCGACGAGATGTACGTGAAGCTCGACGGCGAGATGGTCTACCTCTAGCGCGCGGTCGATCATGAGGGAGAGATCCTCAAGAGTTACATCACCAAGCCCCGCGATAAATACGCGACGCTCACCTTCATGAGAAGGCGCTCAAGCGCCACGGTTCGCCATTCGCTTTGCGCGATCGCTATCCGGCCCAACCCCGTCTGAGCGCATTCGATCGCAGCGCTAATAAACGATGGTGATGATAGGGGTGTCCGAATAGTTTCCGGCCGGCACGGCCTGTCTGGCCGGAACGCGGGCATAGACGGTTGCGGTTTGCCGGGTGCCGAACAACGTCACAAGATAGAGCATGGAAGAACCCGCATTACCTGTGCCCCAAACCGAATTATATCCCGGATCGGAATAAAGATTATACAGCAGGCGTCCCGTGCCTGCCCGCATCTCGCGCGCGGCCGTATTGCCTGATTGTCCTGCCGAAACGTCGATACGATAGCCGAAAGCGACGCAATCCAGAATATTCGTGCAGGTACAGGCGATGTTGATCGAGCCAGTCGTCGACAGCGGGGCCGCCGACAGCGGATTGTAAAGCCCGAAATCTGTCGAAAGCGTCGAAACGCTGCACGATACAGCCATTGCCGCTGAAGGCGTTAGACCGACTATGGTCGCGACGGCGGCGATGGCCAGTCGTTTACCGCGGGTAACAGATGACGGGTTCATCGGCGCGTGCCCCAAATTCTATCAGACAATGCTGATCTCCATCGATGATTTCGGCAACGTTATCATCTGCGATATCGGTAAGATATGCCACGCCGTCATAGCCCACGATATCCTCACGACCGCGCGATCGTTTGACCAGCGATCCCATCGGCATGGGCGTGCCATCGAGGGTGATGATATGAATGGTGGACGCACGAACCGAATGAACCGGCAGGTGGATGATCGTGCCGCCCGCACCGCGCGGCTGAACAGTCAATTCCGCCTGGACGACGTCATGGTCTAAATCGATGCCGTCATAATCCAGACCGATCCTGGCCGATGTGTTGGCGGGTAGGTTGGGAAGAAACAGGCTGCCGTCGCGACGCGTCAGACCTGCCGGCCTGTTCTCCAGCCTGACCGCCACATCGGCCAGCCCCGTTTTGACGAGCGCGAAACTTTGCCCCACCGCCCCCGTCAGTGCGGGCCGCCCGCCCAGCCATATCGCCGCACCGGAAGCGAATGCGCGGATCGCGGTGCGTCTTTCGCCAACCTCGATGTCGGCACCGATCTGACCTGAATTCCCACGCAGCGCCGCGCCACCGGACAAGAAGGATCGACCGGGCGCGCGCGAAATGCCCGCGCGCCAATCGATCCCACGGTCGGCGTCGCCATATCGTGACCAGTTTGCGGAACCGGTCGCGCCCCCTGCGCCGTGACTGAGCTGGGCATTGG
>JAPKCG010000591.1 GCA_028823055.1 Sphingomonas bacterium | reverse complement strand
ATCCATGAACAGCGGGCTCGCGGTGCGGGATCGCGGACGCAGACCGTAGCGCCATTCGATTCCTCGATTTTCATCGCGATCGGAGTGCCGCCGGGAGCACTGACCGCGACATCGGCGGTCTGACCGGCGACGAATATCTGTTCGAGCGCCTCCGACTGCCCGGCCTCTATCCGGCTTTTGCGATAACCCGGACCGAGCAGCCGTCCGCGGTACGGCACCGGATCGGCCGTGTCGAGCCGCCATTCGATCACTGGATCGTCGACGGGCGACACGCTGTGCGCGCCGAGCCCATCAAGCACCGCGAGCAACCGCGTCAGGCGCCGCCGGTCGAGCGGGTCGGCAGTGACGAGACTCGCCGCATCGGCAAGGATTGCCGCCACGGCTTCGACGTCGCCGGTGGGCAGGCGCGGGAGGGATCGATCCGACGGCGATCCTTCCGCTGCCGGAAGCAGCGCGAACGCGACGATGGCCATGAGGCGCCGAGACGCGATCATGGCGCGGCCAACCGGAAATGCGCGCCCTTTGCGGTATCGATAAGATCGAGGCGCATCGCATGACGTTCGGCAATGGCACGCGCCAGCGCGAGGCCGAGGCCATGACCGCCAACGCCGCTATCCTGCGCGGCCCGCACGAACCGGTCGAATATCCGTGCGCGGCGATCGGGCGGGATACCCGGGCCGTCGTCGATCACATCGAGCTGCGGGCCAGGCGTCAATGCCAGCGTGACAAGACCGCCAGCAGGCACGTAGCGGATCGCATTGTCGAGTAAATTGGAGATCAGCCGACCGAGTTGCATCGGTTCGCCAAGCATGAAGATGTCGGGTGCGATGTCGGTTCGTAACGTCAACCCTGCTTCTTCCATACTGCCATCGTAAAGCTCCGCGATCGTTTCGCAAATTTCGGTGAGGTCGACTTGGACGAGGCCCGCGCGATCCCCCCGCCGCGCCTCGCTCGAAGCGATGTCGAGCAATGAATCGAGCAGTGCGGTGATGCTGCGTATTTCGGCGCGTGCCGATTCGAGCGCGATCCGGGCGTCGCCATCCGTGCACCGTTGATAGGTGTCGACGAGACGGGCATCGAGATGCATCAGCGGCGTGCGGATTTCGTGCGCGACATTGTCGGTGACGCTGCGATGAACCTGAATCAGCGCGGCGAGGCGGGCGAGCGTCGTGCCGCTGTAATAAGCAAGCTCGTCGATCTCGTCGCGCCGGGGCGGGGCGGGGGCAAGCGTCATGACATTGTCGCCCTCGCCCGTTCGCAGCGCATCGGCGATCCGGGCGACGCGCCACGCCAACCGCTGCGCCGCAGCGCGGGCGGCGATCGTGACGAGCGCGACGACGACGACACCGGCGAGCAGGAATGCAATCGTCAGCGTGTGGCGCATCGCGCGGTCACGGCTGTCGTCACGGGCGACCACGATTTTCAGATCGGGCGCGATCTGCGTGGCGCGCGCATAGACATGCGCCCCGGTCGGTAGCGTCAGGAACCCCTGTTCGGACAATCGTGCCGACAGATCCGGCCAGCGGGCGATGTCGCCCGCGATAATCCGGTCGCGATCGTCCGCGATTGCATAATGACGGCGGCGTCCCTCGATACTGGTCAGCCGTTCGCGGTCGGCAACGCGACGCAGCAATTCGGTGCGACCGCCCGAGGCGTAGATGTCGACCAGCCCCGCCAGATCGGTGTCGACCGCGGCGGCGAGCGACGCGGCCGCGCTTCGCGTCGTGACGATCAGCGTGACCG
>JAPKCG010000590.1 GCA_028823055.1 Sphingomonas bacterium | reverse complement strand
CCGGCTGGTAAGCGAAATCTGCCCCGACCAGCGCAGCGTCAGGTCACCGCCGACGCCGGACGGATCAGTCGTCGGCGAAACGATAACCCGCGCCATATAATGTCTCGATCGCGTCGAAGTCGGGATCGACCTGACGGAATTTGCGCCTCAGCCGTTTGATATGGCTATCGATCGTCCGGTCATCGACATAGATGTCGTCCTGATAGGCGGTGTCCATCAATTGGTTGCGAGTCTTGACGATGCCCGGCCGCTGCGCGAGCGCTTCGAGGATCAGGAATTCGGTGACGGTCAGCGTCACCGGTTCGCCCGCCCATGAAGTCCGGTGACGCGCGGGGTCCATCGTCAACCTGCCGCGCTCTATCGGGCCAGCGGTTTCCGCATCGCCTTCGCTATTTTCCAGAACGACCTCGACCCGGCGCAGGATCGCCTTGATCCGTGCGATCAGCAGACGCTGGCTGAACGGTTTGGCGATATAATCGTCCGCCCCCATCGCCAGTCCGAGCGCCTCGTCGAGCTCGTCATCCTTGCTGGTCAGAAAGATCACCGGGATACGGCTCTTCTCGCGCAAGCGCCGCAGGAGTTCGAGCCCGTCCATGCGCGGCATCTTGATGTCGAAGATCGCCAGGTCCGGCGGGTTGTCGATCAACGCCTTGAGCGCGGTTTCGCCATCGGCATAGACACGCGTCAAAAAGCCTTCCGCCTGCAACGCGATCGAAACCGACGTCAGGATATTGCGGTCATCGTCGACCAGCGCGATCGTGGCGGTCAAGGGAGGCTCCCGCTGGACATCGTTAGCCCCTAGGCGAAAGCCACAACGGGCTCAACTCGTCGCTGCGCGAATCATGCTTACCCGAGTTGATCGGTGCCGACGCGGCCCCTATGACCTCGTCATGCAGTGGCGGCATCAGACTGCCTCGCCCGAAATCTAGGAGTTGTATGTGAACGATCGAACGCCGTCCGCTGGCCTGAAATCACAGGGGATCGATACGCAGGCGACCATCCATTGGAACCTGACGACCGCTCCGCTGGTCGAAGCTGCAGTCGCGCGCGGCGAAGGCGAGCTCGCCGCCGACGGCCCACTCGTCGTCAAGACGGGTCGCCACACCGGGCGAAGCGCGCAGGACAAGTTCATCGTGCGCGACGAGGAAACCCGCGATACCGTCTGGTGGGGTAAATCGAACAAGCCGATGGAGCCCGATCATTTCGCCGCGCTCAAGGCCGATTTCTTTGCCGCATTGGCGCAAAAGGACGAATTGTTCGTTCAGGACCTGTTCGGCGGATCGCAGCCGGAGCATCGCGTCCGCGTCCGCGTCATCAACGAACTGGCGTGGCATAATCTTTTCATCCGCACGATGCTCGTTCGCCCCGGGGCGGATGCACTTGCCGGGTTCGATGCCGAATATACGATCATCGATTTGCCCAGTTTCCGTGCGGACCCCGAACGTCATGGCTGCCGCAGCGAAACCGTCATCGCGGTCAACTTCACCGAGAAGATGATCCTGATCGGCGGCACGCTATATGGCGGCGAAATGAAGAAATCGGTCTTCGGCCTGCTCAACTATCTGCTGCCGCAGGACGGCATCATGCCGATGCATTGTTCGGCGAATATTGGTCCCAAGGGCGATACTGCGGTATTTTTCGGCCTGTCGGGCACGGGCAAGACGACGCTGTCGGCGGATGCCAGTCGGACGCTGATCGGCGACGACGAACATGGCTGGTCCGACACTGCGGTCTTCAATTTCG
>JAPKCG010000589.1 GCA_028823055.1 Sphingomonas bacterium | reverse complement strand
GCAATCCCCTGCTGACCTTCTTCGACTTTCCGGCCAAGCACTGGGACCATTTGCGAAGGGCAAACCCGATTGAGAGCATCTTCGCTACCGTTCGACACCGGACCGTGCGCAGCAAAGGCGCCCTGTCGCACAAGAGCGCCAAGCTAACGGTCTTCAAACTCGTCATGGCCGCCGCCGGAACCTGGCGGAGACTGAAAGGCGAAAATCGCTTGCCGATGGTCATCGCCGGCGTCAAGTTCACCGACGGCGGTCGCGGCTACCGCGACCGCCGATCAACGCGCCGCCTGATCGGGCCCATCACCCAACTTCGACCATAGCTCGTCCGCTATTGGGCGATCCGCACCATAGCTCGAACCACAGGAATGGGCGCCACGCAACTGCTCAAATTGTTTATCTATGGTAAGATGGCCATATATGGCTAAACGCCGGCTCTCACAGGGATTCCTCGTGCCCCGTCCGTCCCTTGATACCGCTCGCCTGCAGAAGGAAGCCCGTATAGCCAATTCAGGATCGCGTAGGTCGACTTTGGGGACAACAGCGCTTTTACGAGAGCATCTGGACGAGATCAATGCGCTGAAAGCGGAGGGTGTGACGTTCGCGGCAATTGCGGAGGCGCTGGGAAAACAGGGGGTCGTGCAGGGTCAGGGTGATACCCAGAAGCCGATCACGGCAAGCCGACTGACGGCGCTCTACAGCCAACTGAAGCGGACCGATGCAAAGCGAGCGGCCAGGCGATCGGCACGAGCGGATGCCATCGTCCCGCCCGCCAGGGATGAACACCCCCACAAGGAAAAGCGAAAAATCGCACTGGCTCCTGAGCTAACTCGGAAAGCTTCTTCGAGTACAAAGGAAGAGCCGTTGCCAGATCGATTGGTCAGGTCCGCCATTGCCTTCGAAAAGCGCACGCGCGCCTCGCCGACATCCTTCGTCCGCAGCGACTGCTTCTCAAGCTTTCGCCCGACCAGGCTGACGAGATCGCTTGGGACGCGAACGCGCAGATAGAAAACGCCGCTATTTGGATGCTTCCAGGGGCGAGCCATACGCAACACCATGTGTACCACCTCTGTGTACCACGCGGCGATTGCGAAACCCTTACGCGATAAAGCGTATTTCTGAATCAATGGCTTAGGAGCTGAATGGCGGAGAGGGGGGGATTCGAACCCCCGATACGCTTGCACGTATGCCGCATTTCGAGTGCGGTGCATTCGACCACTCTGCCACCTCTCCGGCCGTTGCCCCGTCGGTCGGGACCATCCTGTTCGAAGGTGTCGCGCCGGGTGGGGACGACGGGCGTCCGGACGGTGCGGCTTCAAATCAACCGAGGCATTGGTCGGCGCCTTGCGAGCGCGCCGGTCTCTTATCAAAGCCGGGGCCGCGTGCACAAGGGCCCCGCGACACGATTTTCGCCGCGGGGCCGCATTCGGGGCGCGTGAAGAGCTTCGCGGTCCTTCGCTGCGACTGCGCGCGACGGAACGCCGTTGTTCCTCGTGCTGCTGCGAGATGGCCGGTCGCGCTCGCCGGCTCGCGGCGCAATTGCCCTGCCAAGTCTCCAAGGCCGCCGCGCATTTCTCGCGTGCAAGGGACATCCTGCCGCGTCCGCTGCCGGACGACACGTCGGCCACTCCGCGGGAACGGAATGCTGAGGGGTGAGCCGCGCTCGGCCTTCAGCCGTCAGGCGGGGGCACGGCCACCGGTTGCAGGGCGAACAGGTACTGCCTGGATTGCGCCTCTTTTGCCTTGCCGG
>JAPKCG010000588.1 GCA_028823055.1 Sphingomonas bacterium | reverse complement strand
ATGCGGCGACGATGTCGCCCGTCGCGCTGTTCCTTCAGGCCGACTGGGTCGTGAAGATCGTGATGGCGGGCCTGCTGATCGCCAGCATCTGGACCTGGGCGCTGATCGTCGCCTTCTGGCTGCGGCTCGGCAAGACGCGGCGCGGCATGGCGCGGTTCGAACGCGATTTCTGGAAGGCGGAGGATATCGACGTCTTTTACAAGGCGGAAAGCGAAAACAGCCTGCCCTCGGCGCGGGTGTTCATCGCGGGGGTCAAGGAATGGCGGCGCTCGACCGCCGGCGGGTCGATCGACAAGACCGGCACGCGCGACCGGCTGGCGACGACGATGGCCGCCGCGTCGGCGCAGGAGATCGACACGATGTCGGATCGGCTCAACATCCTCGCGACGGTGGGATCGGTCGCGCCGTTCGTCGGACTGTTCGGCACGGTCTGGGGCATCATGCGCGCGTTCACCGGTATCGCCAGCGCGCAGAATTCGTCGCTCGCGGTCGTGGCGCCGGGGATCGCCGAGGCGCTGTTCGCGACTGCGATCGGGCTGTTCGCCGCGATCCCCGCGGTCATCGCCTATAATCGCTTCAGCCACGGGGTGAACCGGATCGAGGCGAGCCTAAACCGTTTTGCCGACGGCTTCCACACGACGCTGTCGCGGCAGCTCGACAGCGGTCGCTGACGCGAATGGCGATGAACCTTCCCTCGCAGCGCGGGCGTGGGCGCAAGGCACCCATGGCGGACATCAACGTCACGCCGTTGGTCGATGTGATGCTCGTGCTGCTGATCATCTTCATGGTCACCGCGCCGCTGCTGACCGCGGGCGTGCCGATCAACTTGCCCGACAGCCGGGCAAAGCCGCTCGATCAGGATCAGAAGCCCGTTCAGCTCTCGCTCGACAATGACGGCAAGCTGTTCATCGACGATGAGGAGATCGCCGAGGCCGATCTGGCGCAGCGGCTCGACCGGATCGTCGCGGTGCAGGCAGGCGGCGAGCCGCCACAGGTGTTCCTGCGCGCCGACCGCCAGCTCGATTATGGCCGGGTGATGGGGGTCATGGGCGAACTCAACCGCGCCGGTTTCAACCGCTTGTCGCTCGTGACGGTCGAGGGCGCGCCGCGCTGATGGCGTCCTGCTGATGGAGCGTAGCGAAAAGACCGGCCTCGGGATCGCGGCCGTCGGGCATGTCGTGCTGTTCGGCCTGTTGTCGGTCGGGTTTCTGTCGACCCCCAATCCTGAAAAATTGCAGCAGCATCCGATCGAGGTCAGTCTGGTCAAGGATGTCGCGCTCGAAGCCGCCGCGCCGCAGGCGGAGGCCCCGCCCGCCCAGTCGGTCGCCCCCGACCAGGGCGCGCCCGAGGATGCCGCGCCGCCAGCGGAGGCGGTCGCGGAGCCCGAACCTCAGCCGACCCCGGTGCCGCCGCAGCCCGCGCCCAAGCCTGCCCCTGCGAAGCCCGCACCGGCGGCGAAGCCCGCGCCCGCACCCAAGCCCGCGCCAGTCAAGGCAAAGCCCAAGCCCGCACCGCCCGCCCCTGAAAAAACGGCGCCCAAAGCGGCACCCGCAAAGCCCAAGGCCGCCGCGACACCGACGCGCGCTGCACCGTCCAAGGCGAAGGGGAGCGGGAGCAAGGCTGAATCGACGACATCGAAGCCGCGCGGATCGCGATTGGGTGCCAATTTCCTCGACGGGCTGACCGACAAACCCAGTCCCAGCAAATCGACCGCGCCCGTTGCGGCGAAAATCGATGCGCGCGCGCTTGCC
>JAPKCG010000587.1 GCA_028823055.1 Sphingomonas bacterium | reverse complement strand
AGATCCTGCTTGCCGAGTTCGGTTATGGCGGAAAGCTACTGCCGAGTTTTCCAACGTGGATCATCGACGGCACGAAGCCCCAGCGGCTCTCTTGGCTGCTCAAGTCCGAAGCGCTGCCATGGATCTATTGGAACGGGATGCTCAAAGGTCGCGAGTGGATGGCCCATCCCGCGCATCGTCAAGCCGCCTGAGCCACCTCCCGCCGTCCAAGGTTCCGTCTACCATGCTTGATACCTTTCAATATCTGCTGGGCGCACTGGCCGGAGGCCTCGTCGGCTTCACCCTCGGCCTGGTCGGTGGTGGAGGCTCGATCCTCGCCGTCCCACTGATGGTCTATCTGGTCGGCGTGACCAATCCGCACGTGGCGATCGGGACGAGTGCGCTGGCGGTAGCGGCGAATGCCGCGACCGGTCTGCTCAGCCATGCGCGCGCCGGCACCGTCAAATGGCGCTGCGGTTTCATGTATGCGGGCGCAGGGGTGCTCGGTGCATTTGCGGGTTCCACCGCGGGCAAGGCGGTCGATGGCCAGCATCTGCTCTTCCTTTTCGCGATCGTGATGGTCGTGGTTGGTGCGCTCATGCTGCGCGGTCGGCGTAATCTCGGCGTCGAGGGTGCTGCTTGTAATCGGGAGAACGCCCCCAAAGTGCTCGGCTTTGGCCTTGGTACGGGTATCTTTTCCGGCTTTTTTGGTATCGGGGGCGGTTTCCTGATCGTCCCAGGCCTAATCGCATCGACAAAGATGCCGATGATCAACGCCGTCGGAACGTCGCTCGTCGCCGTCGCGTCATTCGGTCTGGCGACCGCGACAAATTATGCGCTGTCCGGCCTTGTTGATTGGCCATTAGCCGGCGTTTTCATCGTTGGCGGCATCGCCGGTGGTATGGTCGGAACGGTGGTAGCGAAACGCCTTTCGGGGCGAGGCACCCTGACGACCGTCTTCGCGATCCTGATCTTCGTCGTTGCAGCTTACATGCTGTGGAAGAGCGCAGCGGCGCTTTGACGAGAGGCAACACCGTCACACTCCCGCCCGCGGGTAATCGACACCGATCGATCGGCGGTGTTGGCCGCGATCGCATTGTCGGAGCGGCAAAGTGTTGCTCAGTCTCGCGCTCAGTCATCTCGTATCACCGTGCGAATGAACCCGCCGCACCGGTCGGAGACGTGATACGTTTTCGTACAAGTTTCTCTGAGTATCTTTACCGGGATCGACGACTATCATGATGTCACACCTCGATCCTGTCGTTCTGGCGCGTGCGCAATTTGCGTTTACCGTCAGCTTTCATTTCATTTTTCCGGCATTTTCGATCGGCCTGGCCAGCTATCTCATGGTGCTGGAGGGCTTGTGGCTAAAAACGGGGAAGGGTGTGTACGCCAATCTCTATCGCTATTGGCTCAAGATTTTCGCGGTCGCGTTCGGCATGGGTGTCGTCTCCGGCATTGTCATGTCCTACCAGTTCGGAACGAACTGGTCGGTGTTCTCCGACAAGGCCGGGCCGGTCGTCGGGCCACTCATGGCCTATGAAGTGCTGACCGCCTTCTTTCTTGAAGCCGGCTTCCTGGGAGTGATGCTGTTCGGGATCAGCAAGGTCGGCAAAGGCCTTCACTTTTTCGCGACCTGCATGGTCGCCTTGGGCACGCTGATCTCGGCGACCTGGATCATAAGCGTCAACAGCTGGATGCACACGCCGGTCGGTTTCGCGATAAACGCGCGCGGGCAATTTGTGCCGTCCGGGTCGTGGCTGCCGATCATCTTCAAT
>JAPKCG010000120.1 GCA_028823055.1 Sphingomonas bacterium | reverse complement strand
CCATGGCCCGTCGATCGAGCGTGAGCGGGCGACGTCGACCATATGGCTTGTCGGCGGGCCAGCGGTGCCGCCTTCGCCGGAAAACAGATAGAACCACCCGTTCCTGTGCAACACCTTCGGGCCTTCGAGCGCGAAACCCTCGATAACCCAGTCCTGGGGGATCGGCCAGCCGTCATAGACATGCTGAACCTTGCCGACCGCCGACAGGCCGTCGTCGCTGAGCTGTACCCGGTTACCGCCGTTGAAGAACAGATATCGCTTGCCATCCTCGCCGACGGCATGGCCGGGGTCTATGTAGTTATCGATCCTCATGTCGAGGGGCTCGCTCCACGGGCCGCTCATGCTTTCGGCGTGGATGACATAGGTGCGTAGCGGTCGGTCTCCATCGCTCAGGACAGGAATATAGATAAAGTAGCGACCGTTATACTTGGCGATATCCAGCGCCCAGATATTGCCGATATTCGTTGTCAGCGCCGCGGTCAGTGGGGTCCAGTTCACGAGGTCGCGCGAATGCCAGATCGGTACGCCCGGATAATATTCAAACGATGAAAAGGTCGCGTAATAATCGTCGCCGTCCTTCAAGACATTGGGATCTGGATGATCGCCGGCAAGAACCGGGTTGAGGAAGCGGTCGTCGCCAAGGTCTGCGCGACGCTGACCCTCCACCCCGGACCGAGGCTTGACGCGTTCGCCGCCGTCAGAGCGACAGGATGCAGCGACCCCGGCTGGCAACGACGCCATTCCTGCCGATGCAAGCGCCAGCATTATGGTTTCGCGCCTTGTCTGAGTGGTCGTCATGATATCATCCATCTCGCTTACGCCGCCTGCATGGCCGCTGATCCAAAAGTTTACGCTATTATGGTCCAAAGCCCGCCATTACGGTCGTCCCGCTTTGGCAACGCGGTGCTTTGACGCTCCCTGTTCACTGGAAATGTTAGCCGGGGGCGCTCGACCCGGGCCTCAAATCGCGCTTCCGAGACAAGCTGCCAGCCGAGAGCCGCCTCACAATAGCACCAGCCGCCGCCGCTCGCGCAGATACTCGTTGCGAGAATTTGTGATGTCGGGCCACCCTGCTAGGCAAGCTTCCCGAGCGACATCTACAACCAGCACATCCCACTCCATCGCGCTATTTGATAGCGCTATCACAGTTCGTGATAAATGAGTTGGGATTCGGGCGCAATAGGCTCGGGTTCGAACGGATCATCGACGCGATCCGGTGAGACACGACCCGAACGGGAATCCGTGCCCGTCCCGACCAGGCGAGCTGACCGACAAAGGATCGGGCCTGCCGACCATGGCGATCGCGGGCGGTACGCTAGTCATCGTGCAGGGAAAACTGGCGGTTGCCTATGGCTTGCAGCTATCGTTCCTGATGACGGCGGTGTTCGAATTGTATATTCTCTTCTATGCTTGGTGAGGCGCCAGGGTCACCAATACCCTCCCTGCGCGTCCGCTCGACCCGCCGTCCCCGGCATGATCGCACCACCCTATCACGTCGAGTACACAAGGAATTCATGATGCACGCTGCGACAGAAGGACACGGGTTCCAGGGCATTGCGGCATCAACCGGCCAGGCGATCGAACCGTCGTTTTCGATTCATTCGATCGATGACATCGATGCCGCCTGCGCCGCCGCCGCCGCAGCGTTCGACCGCTACCGCGAAACCGACGCCGACGCGCGCGCCGCGTTTTTGGAGGCGATCGGTGAGGAGATCATGGCGCTCGGCGATGCGCTGATCGAGCGCGCGCATGTCGAAAGCGGCCTGCCCGTCGCACGGTTGACGGGGGAACGCGGGCGGACCGTAGGGCAGCTGGCGCTGTTCGCGACGGTCGTGCGCAATGGTCACTGGCGCGAATTGCGCATCGATACCGCATTGCCCGATCGTGTGCCGCTGCCGCGCGCGGACTTGCGCATGCGGATGATCCCGCTCGGCCCCGTCGCGGTGTTCGGGGCATCGAACTTCCCCCTCGCTTTTTCGACGGCGGGCGGGGACACCGGCGCAGCGCTGGCGGCTGGCTGTCCCGTCGTGGTCAAGGGGCATCCCGCGACGTTGCAGATGGACGCCGACGATCATGCCCAGGCGGGCGAGTTGATCCCGATCCTCGAACGTCGCGTCGGGCGCATTTTCGTCAACGGCTGGCCGACCGGGGTCGAGGTGTCGACCGCGATGGTGCATGGCGGCCCCTTCCCCGCGACCTCAGACGGGCGTTCCACCTCGGTGGGATCGCTCGCTATCGACCGTTTCCTGCGCCCCGTCTGCTATCAGGACATGCCGTCAATTGCTGCCACCCGAATTGCGCGACGGTGCCGCCGGTCCGCGCAGCGTCGATGGCCGACCCGCCGGATAAATGATGGTCCGGATAGCGAGCGAACGAGACGCCATCGTGGCTGATACCGAGGCCTATATCGCGATCGACTGGGGGACGACCAACCGGCGCGTCTATCTGGTCGATCGCCATGGCGCCGTGGTCGACACCATGTCGGACGATCGCGGCATCCTGTCGCTCACGCCCGCCGATTATCCAGCCGAGCTTGCCGCGATCCGCGCGCGGTTCGGCGACCGGCACGTGATCGCGGCGGGAATGGTCGGGTCGAACCGCGGCTGGCACGACGTCGCCTATGTCGATGCGCCCGCCTCGTTGACCTCGCTCGCCAGCCACGCACGCGAGGTGGCCGACGCGACTTATATCGTCCCCGGCATCGCGTTGCGCAGTGGAACGCGTGCGGACGTGATGCGTGGCGAAGAGGTGCAGGTGCTCGGCGCGATCGCGGCGCGGATCGCGCCCGCCGACGGCCTGTTCTGCCAGCCCGGCACCCACAATAAATGGATCGTGGCGGCGGGCGGAAACATCGTCGATTTCGCGACCGCGATGACGGGCGAAATCTTTTCCCTGGTAAAGGCGCACGGCATCCTTGCCGGTATGCTCGACGGCGATGTGGCCGACGGCCCCGCATTCCGCGACGGCGTCCGCCGCGGTCTGGGTGCCCGCGACCTGGGTGTCGCGCTGTTCGAGGTGCGCGCTGCGGTGCTGCTCGATATCCGCCCTGCCGCGGAGGCCGCCGCCTTTGCCAGCGGCATTCTGATCGGTGCCGATGTCGGCGCGCGCGACGACCTTGACGGGCGCCCCGTGCATCTGCTGGCGTCGGGCGCGCTCGCCGGGCTTTACGCCACCGCCATCGTCATGGCGGGCGGCGACCCGATCACGCTCGACAGTCACGCCGCGTTCGTCGCGGGTATCCATGCCATCAGGAAGAATCTTTGAATGACCGTCCACCAACAATTCGACCAGGCGCTCGCCGCCTGTCCGCTCATCGCCATCTTGCGGGGCCTGACCCCGGCGGAGGCACCGGCGATCGGCGACGTGCTGGTCGAGGCGGGGTTCACGCTGATCGAGGTGCCGCTGAATTCGCCTGATCCCTATGACAGCATCGCGATCCTCGCCGACCGGTTGAAGGGACGCGCGATGATCGGCGCAGGCACCGTGATCGACACCGATCAGGTCGCCCGCGTCGCCGGCGCGGGCGGGACGCTGATCGTATCCCCCAACACCGATGCGGCGGTGATCCGGGCCAGTGTCGCGGCGGGACTGATCTCGCTGCCCGGCTATTATACCGCGAGCGAAGCATTTGCCGCGCTCGCCGCCGGGGCGACGGGCCTCAAGCTCTTCCCCGCCGATGCCGCCCCGCCTGCGCTGCTCAAGGCCCAGCGTGCGGTCCTGCCACAAACCACCCCCGTCTTTGCGGTCGGCGGCATCACGCCGGACAGTATCGCGGCATGGCGCGCGGCCGGGGCCGTGGGGTTCGGGCTCGGCTCCAACCTCTATCGTCCGGGCAAGACCGCCACCGACGTCGCGCGCGATGCCGCCGCCTTTATCACCGCGGTGGACGGAACGGCATAACCGCACAGCTGAATCAACATCGCAGCTCTGACGGTCGAACACCCGACCGCCCCAATGCCGATGGTCCGGGCGGGGTCGAAAGGCGATTGCCCGTCGCGCATCGGCCCGGATCAGTCGCTCACGTTGTCGACTTTCGCGCAGGCCGACGGCGAGACTCCCGCGCTGGCGAGCATCCTTCTGATCCGTCGCGACGGCACGCCGTCAGGAGGGCGACGTCTGGTTCCGAACGGATCGCTTCAAAGACTTGAACGTGCGGCTCAGGCGAACGAAATCTCGAACACGCTGGCATGTCGCGTCGGCAGCGACGGCGGACGATCGATCACCAGGGCCTGCCCCGTTTGACGAAAGCCAAGCTTGCCCGGCAGGCCAGGCATTCGCACCCGCCGCACCGGGCGCTGTTCGTGCGGACCGCCAGCGGCGAGCGCGGTGATCACGGTCGCGCCTGTCGGTTCGCCCAGCGTGATAGCGTAGAGCGTATCGCCCTTCGTCGTGAAGCGGATGTCCTGCGCGACATAGGTATCGCCTTCCTTGAAACTGCCCGATGCCGCCTCGGTCGGTCCCTCGCCGAAGATCTTCCACGGCCGCGTACCGTGAATCGCGCCGCTGTTGAGCTTCATCCAGACCGCAAGTTCGGCGAGCATCTCCTGCGATTGTGGCGGCAGGCTGCCATCGGCGCGCATGACGATGTTGAGCAGCATGTTGCCGTTCTTGCTGACGATATCGGCCAGCATCGCGATCACCTGACGCGGCGATTTATACTGGTCGTATTCGCTTTCGAACCAGTCGCCGTTCGACGTGTCGGTCTGCCATGGTCGCGGATTGATCCCCTGCAATACGCCGCGTTCGACGTCCTGGACCCCCCATTCCTGGTAGAACTCGCCCGAGCCCAAATCCTTGGTGTTATACACCGCCTCCAGCTTGCCGTGGCGGGCGATGCTGCTGTTGTAAAAATGCGCCATCAGCGATCGACCGACCTCCCCGAACGGCACGCCGCCATCCGAATATAGCAGATCAGGCTGATAGGAATCGATCAGATCGCGAATCCGCGCGAACCACTGCGCCTGATACACGGGATTTTTGGTGTACCAGGTGCCCGGCTTGTTGGTGAACGGTTCGGTCCGATTGCCATGGTACAGATCGGCATAGAGCGGGTTCGCCCCATCATAGTCGATGCCCAGTTTCGGCCAGAACTGGTCGTACATCTGATTGGGATACCACCAGGTATAGCTCGCCCCCAGATGCTCCGACACGCCGAAACGGATACCCCGCCGCCGTGCAGCCTTGGCCCAATCGCCGACGATGTCTCGCTTTGGCCCCATCGCCGTAGCGTTCCAGCGATGATGCCGCGACCGCCACAGATCGAAATTATCGTGGTGGACGCCCATCGCCATGAAATACTTCGCCCCCGCCGCCGCATATAGCGCCATCAGCGCCTCGGGATCGAACTTGTCCGCCGTCCATAGCGGGATGATGTCCTTGTAGCCGAACTCGGACGGGTGACCGTATTTGGCAACATGGTGCGCGTAGTGCGGATGGCCGGGCACATACATAAACCGCGCATACCAATCGCCCTGACGCGGCACCGCCTGCGGCCCCCAATGCGCCCAGATCCCGAATTTGGCATCGCGAAACCAGTCGGGCGTTTCATAGGTCGACAGCGATTCCACCGTGGGCCGGAACCGCCCCGGCGCGATCGGTGCCGGGCGATCCGCAGCGCGGGCGATTGACGCGCCAGCGAGCGCGGTGGCAACCGTCCCACCCAACAGTTCGCGCTTGGTTAGATCGATCAAAATTCGTTCCCCTGATCCTGTGCTGGCTGGCGCGCGAGACGCGGGCGGGCCGCTTCCCGCGCGCCGCCCCACTATCGCCGCGCGACCGTCATCGCCGCGCCGCGGTACGTCACCTCTGCATCATAGGCATTGGCATCGGTCACGGGCCTGCCCGCCTTTACCCAGCGAACGCGGATCGTGCGCGTGGCGGGCATGCCGGCCCACGCCTTCCCCTCCCGGGCGCCGAGCGTCACCGTGCCCGATTTGTCGTCATAGGTGATCGGGATACGGCTGAAGGCACCGGTCTTATAGCGTTCGCTGGTGCCATCGTCTTCATAGAGCGAGAACCGCCCATTCGCCCCGGCATAGACCGCGATCGTCAACGGCGCGCCGCGATCCTGATCGACATATTGCATGACCGGCCCCATCGGCACGATCGCGCCCGCACGGACGAACAGCGGCATACGCTCGGCCGGTGCCGCCACCGTGTCGGTTTGCCCGCCGCGATACGCCTTGCCCGTGGTGAAGTCGTACCAGCGGGTGTTACCGGGGAAATAGACCTGACGGCTGCGCGCCTTATATTCTGTTACCGGCGCGACCAGAAACGCATCGCCGAACAGATATTCGTCGGCCAGCTTGCGCGCGACCGTGTCCTGCGGGAAATCGACCGCGAGCGCGCGCATGATGCTGCCGTCCTTCATATAGGTGTCGGCACCCAGCGTGTAGATATAGGGCATCAGGCGATAGCGAAGCTCGGTGTACCAGACCATCGACTGCCGCATCGGCGACCCCGCCGGGCTGATCTCGTAGATCTCGCGATACGGGAATTCGCCGTGGCTGCGGAACAGCGGCGTGAACGCCCCGAACTGGAACCAGCGCAGGTTGAGTTCGCGCCATTCGTCGAGATCGGTTGGCTTGGGCGTCTTGGTCGAATACCGGTCCTCTAGCGCAAAGCCGCCGATGTCGTGCGTCCAGTTGGGCAGGCCCGACATCGATGCATTCACGCCAGCCGAGATTTGCGCCTTAAGGTCATACCAGCGGCTGGCGACGTCGCCCGACCAGATCGCCGCGCCATAGCGCTGCAACCCACCGAACCCCGATCGCGTCAGCAGGAAGGGGCGGACATCTGGCTTGAACGCCCGCCACCCTTCGTAAAAGGCGCGCGCATTCATCAGCGGATAGCTGTTGAAATACTCCGCCGCCGGCCCGATCGCGGTCGGCCCCATCGTCGCGATCCGTTCGGGGATCGACAGGTTCGAATGCATGTCGGGCTCGCTCGCATCCGCCCACCATGCATCGACCCCCAGCTTGCCCAGCTTGTCCTCGATCTGCCGCCAGAAAATCGACCGGCCCTTGACCGAATAGGGATCGTAAAAGGTGCTCTTATAGCCTGGCCCCACCCAGTCCGTATTGCCCATCGTCAGATTGCCCTGATAGGCGGCACCCGCTGCGGCGAGTTCGCGATAATTGGCGGTCGTCGGATAGAATTTGGGCCAGACCGAGATCATGAAATTCGCGTGATCGGCGTGGACCGCGTCGATCATCGCTTTCGGATCGGGGAAACGCGTCGCATCGAACTTGTGGCTGCCCCATTCGTCGTCACGCCAGTAGCGCCAGTCGAGCACGACGTTGTCGAGCGGGATCTTGAGGTCACGATAGCGTTTGACGACGCCCTCGACCTCCGCCGCGGTGTCATAGCGCTGGCGCGACTGCCAGAAGCCATAAGCCCATTTGGGCATCATTTCGGCCTTGCCTGTCAGCTGCCGATAGCCTGCGATCGCGCCGTCGATGCTGCCACCGGGGATGAACCAGTAATTCTTTGCCTTGGCGACGTCGCTGCTGAACCAGATCGAATGCCGGTCGGGGTCGGGCAGCGGGTCGTTGTGGAGCAGCGCCATATATCCGGCGTTGGGCTCCCACGCGATCCGGATCGCGGTCGCCTTGCCAGCGGTCATCGGTACGTCGAAATTGGCGTACCAGGGGTTCCAGTTCTGCCGCCAGCGGTTCAGGACCTCCTTGCCGTCGACGAACACCTTGTAATAGCTCGATCCGTAGAGCTTGAACCGGTGCGTTCCCGTCACGGTCGGCGTGACGTCCCCGGTCCAGACGACGGTCTGTTTCTGGACCGCGTTGCCCGCGGTGTTCTGACCGCCGCTGGCAGCAACGGTCGTTGCCTTCGCCGCCTCGGGCCAGTTCGCCTGATCCTTGATATATTGATAGTTGATCGTCGCTTCCTGCCGCGTCACGACCGGCTTGCCGTCGAGCGAATATGCGGCGGTAAAGCCGGGCTTCCCGTTCGACGTCACCTGCAACTCTTCGCCGACCAACTGATAGGGATGCGGATTGCCGAAGCGCGTGATCGATTCATTATCCCACAGCAGGCCGTAACCGCGCGTCGACACCAGGAACGGCACCGCGATGTCCATATTGTGCTGCGCGAGTTCGACGTCCTCGCCATTGTAATCCATCTGCGTTTCCTGGTGCTGGCCCAGGCCGTAAAGTCCTTCGTCGGTGCCGCGATTGAACTGCTGCGACACGGTGACAAAGGGTTTGCCGTCGGCGGTCGTCGCGGCGAATGTCGTCGGCTTCGCCTCTGTCAGCAGCGCCTTGCCCGCCGCATCGAGAAACCGCACAGCGCCCGTCGCCAGCGTGATCTCGGCGGTCGACTTCGCCGCCGTCAGCGTGACGCGACCATCGCGCGTGCGGAACGTGTATTTGCCCGGCGCAGGTGGAGTCGGTGCCATCAGACTGGGCGCGGGCGCGCCGACTGCCAT
>JAPKCG010000586.1 GCA_028823055.1 Sphingomonas bacterium | reverse complement strand
TCGGAGGATTCGAACGGTCGCGCGATCTGGGCGCTGGGCGTCACCGCGCGCGATGCGAAGGATGCCAAGCATCGCGATTGGGCGATGCGCTTCTATGACGAAACCGCGAGCCTCGCGTTCGATCTCGGCAGCTTGCGCGCGCAGGCGTTCGCGATGCTCGGCGCGGCGGCGATGCTGGAGGCGCGGCTGGGGCACGACCTGTCGCTATCGATCCTGAAGCGTTTCCCCGATGATCATCTCGCGCTGCTCGCCGAGGCGCGGCGGCCCGAATGGCAGTGGTTCGAAATCGTCCTGGCCTATGACAATGCGCGCCTGCCCGAGGCGTTGATCCGGGCTGGCACGGCGCTTGGCCGCGACGATCTGGTCCAGTGTGGCCTGTCGACGTTGCGGTGGATCGTCGCGAAACAAACCTCCCCCGACGGCCGGTTCCGTGCGGTCGGGACGGAGACGTTCCACCGGCCCTATGCCGAGCCGCTCCAGTTCGATCAACAACCTCTTGAAGCGCAGGCGACGGTCGATGCCTGTCTTGCCGCCTTTACCGCGACGAAGGACGAGGCATGGGCGCGCGAGGCGGAAAAGGCCTATGCCTGGTATCTGGGCGGCAACGACCTTGGGCTGCCACTGGCGACGGTGGCGGATGGTGGATGTTTCGACGGGCTGATGCCGACGGGACTCAACCGCAATCAGGGCGCTGAATCGATATTGGCGCTCCAATTGGCGACTTGCGCAATTTCTGGGCTTTCAAAGCAGCGTCCCGTCGTGGCAGGAGTAACCGGCGCCGTCGCTTGATCGAAGTTTAACGGCGTCCGGATTTGAGCGACGAAGCGGACCCGTGCGATGGAACAATATACTCACCGACTGAAGCTGCATGCTGACCCTTCGCGCGTCGTGGTGCGACCGTTCCATATCGCCTGGGCGAGTAACGGATCGGCCCCCAGCCGTACCGAGCGTCTGATCAGCGAAGTCATGGGCATGTCCGACGAGAAAGCGCGCGACGAACTTGAGGAAGTACTCAAGGATTTCGAGGCGCGGCACTGGCAGACGCGGCGGGTCTTCATGACACGCTATGACGAGATCGAGGATCTGCTCGATCTCGACGGCGCGGACATCGGTGATGTGAAGCGCCAGTTGATCGGGGCGTATTTCTGCCACGAATATAGCTATGCCGCCGCGGCATTGATGAACCCTAGCGCAGTGCCGCATTTCGATCAGTCGGGGATGCCTGATGGGTCGATGCGAATCCTGATGAGCCTGCGCGCGGTGGGGGAGGGGCATATTTCCTCCGTCGCATTCCGCGAAGGGATCATCACCGACCAGTCGCAGCTTAAACTCGCCGCCGAGCCGCCTTTCGCAACCGCGACGGATGTTACCGGGCGGGGCGAGGATCATGTGCCGACGGGCGAGGTAACGGTCTATCGCCACCGCGATTCGACGCTGTCGGGCACGGTGATCTTTCCCATCACCGAAGCCCAGTCGAAAGGGCTGGAGGACCTCCGCCTCGTGCAGTTCACGCATGACGACGGCAGTGTCGAATGGATTGGCACCTATACCGCCTATAACGGGTCGGCGATCCAGTCTGAGCTGATGCGGACGCGGGATTTCCGCGCGTTCGACCTCGTTCCGATGACGGGCGGGGCGGCGCGCAACAAGGGAATGGCGCTGTTCCCGCGCAAGGTCGGCGGGCAATATATGATGATCGGGCGGTCGGACGGCGAGAACCTGTTCCTGCTGAAATCGGACAGCCTGACGCATTGGGAAGATGGCGAAC
>JAPKCG010000585.1 GCA_028823055.1 Sphingomonas bacterium | reverse complement strand
AGGTCGGCGCCGCCCTTGGTCGCGGCGATCAGCGCGTCGCGCGGGGTCATCCCCGCCTTTGACACCATCAGCCCGATCTCCTGCGCATTCTGGCCATGCGGGAACACGCCCGCGTCGGTGCCGAGCGCGATCCTTACCCCGCCCTTGTACGCGCGGTTGAGCCCGGTGCCCCAGACCGCGAACGCCTCCTTGGCCTTGCGCTCGCTCGCGGGCTGGAGCAGCCCCTTGCCGATCATGTCGACCGCGCCGCGAAAGGCGAGCAGCGTCGCGACGTAATAGGTCCCATGTGCCTTCATATCGGCGATGCCCGCCGCATCGACGAAGGTGCCGTGCTCGATCGAATCGACGCCAGCGCGCACCGCCGCGTCGATCCCGCGCGCGCCATGCGCATGCGCCGCGACCTTCAGGTGGAGCGCGTGCGCGGTGTCGATGATCGCTTTCATCTCGTCGTCGGTGAAATGCTGTTCGAGGCCGATGTCGCCCGGATCGAGGACGCCGCCCGTCGCCATGAACTTGATCATGTCGACCCCCTCCGCGCCGAGCCGCCGCACCGCCTTGCTGCATTCCGCCGCGCCCGTGCAGACGGTGAACATCGCGGGGTCATGGTCCATCGCGTCGCGGAGCGAGGGCGACAGGCCGACCGCGGGATCGGCATGGCCGCCGATCATCGACAAGGGCTGGCCCGACACCTGAAGCCGTGGCCCCGGCACGCTGCCGTCGCGGATCGCATCGCGCACCGCGAGTGCGGCGGTGCCGCCCGAGCCGACGTCGCGCAGCGTCGTGTAGCCCGCCCGCGCGGAGATCAGCGCATTCTTGACGCCGGTGACCGCGGCATAGCCTTCGGAATATTTGGGGGTGAGCGTCTGATACCAGGGCAGGCCCGCATCGCTGGTCAGGTGGACATGCACGTCGATCAGCCCCGGCATCACCGTCCGGCTGCGCAGGTCGACCACGGTCGCGCCCTCGGGGGCGGTCGCGCCGTCGTCGATCCGGGTGATCCGGCCATCGGTGACGATGACGGTCGAGGGACCGCGCATCGGCTTTGCCGCATCGACGATCAGATGCCCCGCCTGGATCGCATAGGTTTCGGCGGTCGCGGCGGTCGACACGAGCGCGAGGACGGCGGCGGCGATATGTTTGAGCATGGTTTTCTCCCCTGTTGGGGCGAGGGTAGGCCGCGTCGTCGCGGCTGTCATCGTGGGTCTGTCAGCTGATCAATTTTTTGAGCGTATCGATCCGGTCGGCCTCGGCGGCGGGCTTGTCGGTGCGGATCCGGGCGATGCGGGGGAAGCGCATCGCGACACCCGATTTATGGCGTTTGGACTCGTGGATCGAATCGAACGCGATCTCGAGGACGAGCGTCTTTTCGACTTCGCGCACCGGGCCGAACCGGTTGAGCGTCTTCGTGCGGACGAACTTGTCGAGCATCTTCAATTCTTCGTCGGTAACCCCCGAATAGGCCTTGCCGACCGGGAGCAACTCGCCGTCGTCGGTCCAGCAGCCGAAGGTATAGTCGCTGTACCAGCTCGACCGGCGGCCGCTGCCGCGCTGGGCGTACATCATCACGCAATCGGCGGTCAGCGGATCGCGTTTCCATTTGTACCAGAGGCCTGCGCGCCGCCCGCCGGTATAGGGCGAATCGCGTCGTTTGAGCATGACGCCCTCGATCGCGGCGTCGCGCGACCCCGCGCGGATCGTTTCGAGATGCGTGAAATCATCCGCCGCGATCACCTGGCTGATGTCGAACCGGTCGGGATCGAGGCGGGGGACGAACGCTTC
>JAPKCG010000584.1 GCA_028823055.1 Sphingomonas bacterium | reverse complement strand
CTGGTTGGACGGATGATGTCGAGCACCATGCGCAGCGTCGTGGTCTTGCCCGCGCCGTTGCCACCGAGAAAGCCGAATACCTCGCCCTCGCGCACCGAAAAGCTGAGATCGTCGACCGCAACGAACGCGCCGAACCGCTTCGTCACCCCGGTCAATTCCAGTAGCTGTGTCACATTGCCCCCATCGTCATGCGGAGAGCAGTCTAGTGTGTTACATCGCTATGCCACAAGCGGGAATCAATCGATTGCCGTCGGGCGGCGGGCGATTCCGACCAGCCATTTCGCCCGCGGTCTATGGCGGCGCGATGACGTCGAAGTATATCGTGCCCGCTAACCGATATCAGGCACCGGATGCCGTTAATCGATCGAGCTGATCTCTGGTGAGGTCGAGCGTTATCGCACCCATCGATTCCTCAAGCTGGTCGACGCTGGTCGCGCTCGCGATCGGCGCGGTGACGCCGGGTTGCGCGATCAGCCAGGCGAGGGCGATCTGCGCGAGGCTGGCACCGGTTTCCTCCGCGACAACGTCCATCGCGGCAAGTACATCCGGTCCCTTGCCGTCGAGCAAATCCTTCATGCGTCCGCCGCGCACGCTTTTGCCGAGATCGTCCTTCGAACGATATTTGCCCGTCAGGAAGCCCGAGGCGAGGCCGTAATAGGGCAGCACGCCGATATTTTCCTGGATGCAGTAATCCTGCAATTCGCCTTCGAACTTGGTCCGGCTGACGAGATTATATTCCGGCTGGAGCACGTGATACCGCGGCAGATTGTCGACAGCCTTGCCCACATCCACTGCCGATTTCAGCCGCCCGGCGTGGAAATTGCTCGCGCCGACGACGCGGATCTTGCCGGCATCGACGAGCTTGCCGAACGCCGCCAGCGCATCTTTCTGTGCAACGCTGTCGTCATCCTGATGCGCGTAATAAAGATCGATCCGGTCGGTGCCGAGCCGCTTCAGCGACGCCTCGCACGCTGCCGCTATCCGCGCGGGGGCAAGCTTCTCACCGCCCTCGCCGGGCAACATCCCGACTTTGGTAGCAATCAGGACGTCGTCTCGCTTGCCGCTCGATTTCAACCATTCGCCGATCACGGTTTCGGATTCACCACCGCTATGCCCGTCGACCCACGCCGAATAGACGTCCGCGGTGTCGATCATCGTGCCCCCCTGCGCGACGAACGCGTCGAGGACCGCGAAGCTCGTCGCGCGATCGGCGGTCCAGCCGAAGACATTGCCGCCAAGAACCAGCGGCGTGATTTGAAGGTCGGTGGCGCCGAGACGGCGGGTGGGCGTGGTCATTGGGCGGCGCTTTCGTTCCTGGGGGCGTCAATCGGGTCGGCGTCAATCGAGTCGGCGTCAATCGGGTCGGCGGGGGCGATCGCGTTCAGATCGATACTGTTGGCATCGAGCATGGCGGCGGCTTCGTTAAGCTGGCGATCTTCATCCGCGCTGGTCGCTCCCGGCGACGCGTCCCCGCCACCCGAACAGGCGGCGAGGAGCGCGAGGCCGGCGAGCAAGGCGCAAAGCGCTGACCGACGCATCACTTGCGGATCGCGTTACCTGCATCGATCATCGCATTGCCCGTCGCATCGGCGGCGCGGTCGGCACCCGCGTCGATCCGGTCGCCAGCACGATCAATCGCATTTTCAGCCGATCCGAAGGCCGCGTCGGTCGATGCATCCACATCCGACGTCGCGTTCCGCATCGTCGCGTCGGCATCGGCGGCGATCGCATTGCCTGCCTCCGCCGTTTCATTCTGTGCGTTCGGGCTGCACGCACCCAGCG
>JAPKCG010000583.1 GCA_028823055.1 Sphingomonas bacterium | reverse complement strand
CTTTCGCTCAGCCTGCCTGCCAGACGCGAACGGCGCCGACCGGGTGGATCAGCATCACGATGTTCAACGTCAGATTATCGCGAATGACGGCCAGTGCCAGCAATTCGCAAGACACGAGTATGACGATGCTGAGCCACCCCGGCACGCGCCTGGCGATCCAGAATCCGGCGATCATGCACAGAATGTCCGAGACGGAATTCAGCACCGAATCGCCGCTATAACCATAGGCCATCGTCACCGCGCGATACCGGTCGATGATGAGCGGAGAATTCTCCGCAATTTCCCACGCTGCCTCGCATATCGTCGCGACGACGAGTCGCGCCTGCCACGGGTATCGGCGCAGCCACATCCAGCCCGCCGCATAGAATAGCAGCCCGTGGACCAGATGTGTGAGGCTGTACCAGTCGAACAGTTGCTGGCTGTTTTCAGGCGATTGAACGACGCCCCACCACAACCTGACATGGCCGCATGGACAGATCGCTGATCGCCCCATCGTCAGCAGGACCAACGCCGCGACCACGACGATCACAGAGATGAGCAGCTGACTTTTCGCAGCCACCGCGCCTGCGATGCTTGACGCCCGGCCCTCGCTCACGTCAGTAGCGCGTCGCATGGATGTCCCCCAGACCCTTTCCGCCAACGACCCGCACAATTTCAAACGGCGCGGCGTCCTGTTCGTCCTGTCTTCTCCTTCGGGTGCAGGCAAGTCGACGATCGCCCGCAAGTTGCTGGGCGCGGACAAGGAGATCGGGATGTCGGTGTCCTACACCACGCGCCCGATCCGGCCGGGCGAGGTCGATGGCAGGGATTATCATTTCGTGGACCTCGATACGTTCCGCGACATGGCGTCGCGTGGCGAATTTCTCGAATGGGCGCACGTTTTCGATCACCGCTATGGCACGCCGAAGGAGGACGTGTTCCATACGTTGAGCGAGGGCGACGATATCCTGTTCGACATCGACTGGCAGGGCGCGCAACAGCTTTATCAGCTCGCTGGCGGCGATGTCGTTCGCGTCTTCATCCTGCCGCCGTCGATGGCGGAATTGCGCCAGCGGCTCGAACGCCGTGCGACCGACTCGCAGGAGATCATCGATGGCCGCATGGCCCGTGCCGAACGCGAAGTCAGCCACTGGGACGGTTATGACTATGTGCTGGTCAACGACGATGTCGACCATTGCTTCGCGTGCGTTCAGACGATCCTCGCGGCGGAGCGGCTGAAACGGTCGCGCCAGACCGGGATCATCGGCTTCATCCGCAAACTGATCCGCTAAACCAGCGACAGAAATCGCACCGCCGCGTCAAATTCCGCCCGTTTCACCGCGCGAGTCGCGGTCGCGAGATCGTCACTGCCCCATAATTCCGCCTGCCAATCTTCATCGACATGCGCCGCCGCCCAGATCATGTCCGTATCGAAGGCGCGCTCGATCAGCGCCAGCGTCAGCATCAGCGATCCCGTCAGCGTCACGATTGGTGACGCGCCGGCGAGCGTGAAGGCGCCGTGCCCGGCAATCGCGCTGCCCAACCGCTCGATCGTTGCAGGGGGCTGCGCGACGTGCATCACGCCAGCGGTCGTCTCGACATGGGCGTCATAGCGGGCGCGGACCCACTCGATCACCGGATCCCATGCCGCCTGCTGACGCTCGACCAGCGGGTCGGGGCTGTCAGCGCGATAACAGACGAGGTCGCTTTCGGCATAGGCGGCGAGCCCTGCGGCAAAGCGGCCGGGGTCGGACGTGACGATATCGATCGCAGCGTTCGACAGCCCCGTCAGCGGCATCGCGCGC
>JAPKCG010000119.1 GCA_028823055.1 Sphingomonas bacterium | reverse complement strand
ATCGCGCGGTGACGAAGGACTGGTTCGTCTTTCCGTGGGAAGCGGTCGCGCCCGCACAGTCGCTCGAAGACGATGCCGCCGCGGTTCCCGACCGGATCGCATGACCGTTTTGGGAGCGGTGCTCCCGATCTTCGCGATCATCCTTGCAGGCTATGTCTTCGCGCGAATGCGGCAATTGGGCGCGGATGCGGTAACGGTCCTCAACGCCTATGTCGTCTGGGTCGCGCTTCCCGCGCTGCTTTTCGATTTCGTTGCGGAAGCGGACTGGGCAACGCTGGCACAGCCCAGATTCGTTCTCGTCTTTGCGACGAGCATGCTCGCGATATTTGGCGTCTCCCTCATCTCTGGCAACCAACGGCTTGCCCGGCGATCGATCGATGCGCTGGCGGCAAGCTATTCGAACACCGCCTATCTCGGCATCCCGCTCGCGGGCGCGTTGTTGGGGCCTACGGGTACGGCAGCGGCGGTGATCGCGTCACTGCTGACGGTGTGCGCGTTGTTCGCGCTCTCGGTTATGTTGGTCGAAATCGACCTTGCGCCGCGTGTGCCGGTCGCGCGGCGCATCGGGGGCGTCGCGCTGTCGGTCGTCAGAAATCCGCTTGTCGCCGCGCCGCTGGCGGGTGGGTTATGGGCGGTGACGGGTCTCGCCATGCCGTTCGCACCGCAGATGTTTCTCAAGCTGCTTGGGCAGACCGCCTCCCCGGTCGCGCTCGTCACGATCGGCGTGTTCCTCGCCCAGCCACGCGCCCGCAGCAGCGCGATCGACCTTGGTCGAGCCGTATGTCTCAAACTCGTCGCGCAGCCGCTGGTGACGCTGGCGTTATTGCTGATTTTCCCGCTGCCGCGCCCTTGGGCCGCCGCCGCGCTGCTGATCGCCGCGCTGCCGACGGGGACGGGACCGTTCATGGTCGCACAGCTTTATGCGCAGGACGTGACGCTAACCGCACGAACGATCCTGGTTACGACGGTCCTGTCGGTTTTCTCCGTCACGGCGCTGGCGTGGTGGCTCGTCGGCTAATCGAGAAACGGAGCCGCTATATCGGGGCGGACGCGCATCAGACGTCCGGTCGCTCGGTCGATCATCGCCCAGGTCGTCACCGCCTCGACCACGGTTCGCCCGGACGCATCGACGAAGCTAACATGCCGGTCGAACCGCGCGCCCTTGGGCGCGTTTGGCACCCAGGTCGTGCCCGTGACACGCGCGCCCTCGGTCACATTGCCGCGATAATCGATCTCATGCCGCGTCACGACCCAGACGACGGCGGCCCGATGCGCTGGCGCGGCGACCGCGTCCCAATGCGCGACCGCGATGTCCTGAATCCAGCGCACCCATACCGCATTGTTGACGTGCCCCAATTCGTCGATGTCGTCATGGGCCGCAACGAAATCGCGTTTGAAGCTCATGCCGCTTTCCGCCGCCGCCAGTGGAAGAGTCCTGCGGCGGCCCCCACGATCACGATCGCCGCCGCCAGATAAAGCCATTGGTGCCCGTGCGGCCCGAACCGCCCGAAAAACTCCTCAATGCTCTTGCCGAATACATAGCCCGCGAGCGTGAAGCAGCAGCCCCAGATGACCGCCGCCGCCGCATTGACCGCGAGATAGGTGCGCCCCGACACGTTGCTTGTTCCGATCGCGATCGGGCTGACGGTACGCAAACCGTAGATGAATCGGAACGCAAAGATGAACCCGATCGGATAGCGTTCGAGCAGCCTCATTGCCCGCGCATAGGCGGGTTGCGCGCGCGCCTTTTTCACCAGCCTTGCATCGCGAAAGCGCCGCCCGACCTGAAACCACAGTTGGTCGGCGACGAACGACCCCAGCGACACCGCCGCCATCGCTCCACCGATCGGCACGAGCCCGCGATGCGCGAGCAGGCCGCCCGCGACGACCGCAGCCTCCCCCTCCAGCCCTGCACCGATGAAGAGCGCGGGGAGGCCGTATTGCGCGACCAGCGCCTCGATGCTCATCGCCTCACGCGTCGACGCCCAATTGCCACAGGACGAACGCATGTTCCTCTGCCGCTTCGCGCAGCGAATCGAACCGGCCCGATTTGCCGCCATGTCCGGCGCCCATATTCGTCTTGAGCAGCAGGATATTGTCGTCGGTCTTGACGCTGCGCAGCTTCGCCGCCCATTTTGCGGGCTCCCAATAAGTTACCCGCGGATCGTTGAGGCCCCCCGAAATGAACAGCGGCGGGTAAGCCTGTGCGGTGACGTTATCGTAGGGACTGTAACCGCGAATCAGGTCGAACGCCGCCTTGTCTTCGATCGGGTTGCCCCATTCGGGCCATTCGCCCGGCGTCAGCGGCAGGCTGGCGTCCATCATCGTGTTGAGCACGTCGACAAAGGGCACATCCGCGATCACCGCGCCCCACAGGTCGGGATCGGAATTGACGATCGCGCCCATCAATTCGCCGCCAGCCGATCGGCCTGCGGTCGCGATCCGGCCCGCGCTGGTCCAGCCCTGCTCGACCAGCCCCTTTGCGACATCGACGAAATCGTTGAACGTATTACTGCGCTTTTCGAGCTTCCCGTCATGATACCATTGCTGGCCCAAATCGTCGCCGCCGCGAATATGCGCGATCGCGTAGGCAAAACCCCGGTCGAGCAAGCTGAGCCGCCCCGTCGAAAATCCCGGCGGGATCGCGTGGCCATATGCGCCATAGGCGTAAAGAAAGAGCGGCTGCGATCCATCCTTCTAGAAGCCCGCCGGATAGACGATCGACACGGGCACCTGCACCCCGTCGCGCGCGGTTATCGACAATCGTTCGGTGCGGTATTTATCGCCGTCATAGCCCGACGGAATTTCCTGTACCTTGAGCGTCGTCAGCGCGCCCGATGCGATATCATAGTCATAGACCGTCCCCGGCGTGACCATCGATTCATATCCTAGCCGGATTTTGTCGACGTCATATTCGGGATTGTCGCCGACGCCCGCGGCATAGCTCGCTTCGGGGAAATCGATCCAGCGCGGCTCGGTCGGCGCGTCGTAGCGGTGAATCGCGATCTTATCGAGCCCCTGCTCGCGTCCCTCTACGATGAAGAACCCCGCATAGCATTCGACGCCGGTCATATAGAAATCGGTCGAGGGCGCGATCAGTTCAGCCCATTCGCCGGGTGCGGAGACCGGTGCGGTGACGAGCCGCCACATCGGGTCGGTGTCGTTGGTGTGGATGAACAGCGTCTCGCCATGCGCATCGACATCATATTCCCGCCCCGACAGGCGCGGCGCGACCATGATCGGCTCCGCAAAGGGATCGCTCGCAGGTAGCAGGCGGATTTCGCTCGTGACGTGGTCGCCGGTGCCGATGACGATCCACTGGCGGTCGCTCGTCTCGCTGACCGAAACGCGATAGCCCTCGTCATCCTCATGATAAAGTTCCACATCGTCCGCGACCGCGGTGCCCAGTCGATGGAAACGCGCATTATCGGTCCGCCACTGATCGTTCGCGATACCATAGAGGAACCCCGCATCGTCGCTGGTCCAGACGATCTCGGACAACATGCCCGGGATCGTCTCGGCCAAATGCTCGCCCGTCGCCAGGTCCTTGACCCGCACCTCGAACCGTTCGGCACCACTATCGTCGATCGCGTAGGCGAGATAGCGTCCGTTATTGCTGACGGAGAAAGCGCCGAGCCGGAAATATTCTTTCCCCTCGGCCAGCGCTGGCTCGTCGAGCAATAGCTGGTCGTCGCCCCCGCCGACGGGCTTGCGCCACCATTTGCGATATTGCCCGCCAACCTCGAACGCGGCCCAATAGAGCCAGTCGCCATCCTTTTGCGGAACCGAGGATTCGTCCTCTTTGAGCCGCCCCTTCATCTCCTGATACAGGGTCTCGACCAGCGGCCGATGCGGCGCCAACGCCGCTTCGAAATACGCGTTTTCCTGTTCGAGATAGGCGAGGACATCCTTGTCGGTAACCTCGGGATAGCCCGGATCTTTCAACCACGCCCAGGGATCGTCGATCGTGACCCCATGCGCCTCGAATTGATGGAGCCGGGTCGCGGCGACGGGAGGCTTGATGTCGGTCATCGTCGGGACATAGCGTGTGTGCGCGCGTCTTCCAGTCCCGGGCCGTTGCGCGGGCGACGATTTCCGTCTCTATTGCCGAGGATACACTGACACGGAGCGGATAATGAGCATCGGAAAATCGGCTGCATGGATGACGGGCGTGGCGGCGCTGGCGATGGCGACGTCGCCGACCGTGGCAAACGCACAGGATCGTGCCGACCAGAAGCCGTTTTTCGATCTCTACAAAGAACTGGTCGAAACCAACACCGTCGTCGATGTCGGCAGCTGTACGCAGGCATCCGCGCAAATCGCCGCACGGCTGAAGGCGGCGGGATATAGCGATGCCGACATCACGTTGTTCAGCACGCCGGACCATCCAAGAGATGGCGGCGTCGTCGCGATTCTGAAAGGGTCGGACACGACGGTGAAACCGATGCTGCTGCTCGGCCATCTCGATGTCGTCGCCGCCAAGCGTGAAGACTGGACCCGCGATCCCTTCAAGCTGATCGAAGAAAAGGGCTATTATTACGCGCGCGGCACCGTCGACGACAAGGCGATGGCGGCGGTGTGGGCGGACACGATGATCCGGCTGAAACAGGCGAAGACACCGCCAAAACGCACGATCAAGATGGCGCTGACCTGCGGTGAGGAGACCACCTTCGCCTTCAACGGCGCCGAATGGCTCGCACAGAACAAGCCCGACCTGATCGCCGCCGAATTCGCGCTGAACGAGGGCGGCGGCGGCCGGATGGACGAGAACGGCAAACAGGAAGTGCTCGCGATTCAGGTCGGCGAAAAGGCGGCGCAGAATTACACCTTCCTCGCAACCAATCCCGGCGGGCACAGCTCGCAACCCGTCCCCGACAACGCAATCTATGAATTGGTCGATGCGGTGAAAGGGGTTCAGACATATGAATTTCCCGTCAAATTCACCAAGACCACCCGTGCTTTCTTCACCGCGACCGCAAAGGCTCAGCCGGGGGTCGTCGGCGATGCGATCACCAAATTGCTCGCCGATCCGACCGATGCCGGGGCGGATGCGATCGTCAGTCGCGACAAGGCGATGCATTCGACGCTACGCACGACCTGCGTCGCGACGCTTTTGAACGCGGGCCATGCCGAAAACGCGCTGCCGCAGCGCGCGACCGCAAACATCAATTGCCGAATTTTCCCCGGTGAGAGCGTCGATGGTACGCTCACCAAGCTGAAGGAATTGGCGGGGCCAAAGGTGACGGTGACAGCGAACCAGCCCGTCCGCCCGACTGCGGTGCCGACCGACCTCGATCCGAAGATCGTCGGCCCGATGACAAAGGTCGCCGCGAAGCATTTTCCGGGCGTCCCCGTCCTGCCGCTGATGTCGACAGGCGCGACCGACGGTATCTTCCTGCAGGCTATCGGCATTCCGGTATATGGCGCGCCGGGGATGTTCATCGACAAGGATATGTCGGGGGTTCACGGCCTGAACGAGCGGATTTCGGTAAAGTCGCTCTATGACGGGCGCGACTATCTCTATGACCTGGTGACGACTTTCGCAGGCTGAGGAAGATCCGGCGCGCGTTCCGACGCGCGCCTAGACCGTGACCTGTTCGCCCAGTTCAAGCACTTTGCCTGGCTGGATACGCAAGAATTCGGTCGGGTCGTTGGCGTTCCGTTGAAGGAACATGAAAATTCGGTCCTGCCACAGCGGCATACCCTTGTCGGCATCGGGTTTCAGCGTGTTGCGCCCGATGAAGAAACTCGTCTGCATCGCTTCGAGTCCGCGATAGCGTCCGGGCATTTCGAGGCCGAGGTCGCGTGGCACGTCTGGCGATTCCATGAAACCGTAATGCAAGATGACGACCGTAAAATTAGCGTCGAGCTGTTCGACGCTGCGGCGGTCCTCATCTTCGACGATCGGGCGATCGGCAGTGCGGATCGACAGGATATAGTTGCGCGCGTGCAAAATCTTGTTGTGCTTGAGATTATGCAACAGCGCCCCCGGCGCGGCGTGCGGCGTGCCCGTGAGAAACACCGCATTGCCCTCGACCCGCTCGGGCGGACGCTTGGCGAGCGCGGCGGCGAGATCGGCGAGCGGGATGCTCTGATTTTCCTCGAATTGGCGCACGATACCACGCCCGCGTACCCATGTCGTGATCAGCAGGCCGATGACCGCCGCGATCAACAGCGGCACCCAGCCACCTTCGATGACTCGCAGGATGTTGGCGCCGAAGAAGATCAGGTCGAGCGTCAGAAATGGCACGATCGCCAACAGCGCCAACAGCCGTGACCAGTGCCAGACATGACGCACGACAATATAGCCGAGCAGCGTCGTGACCACCATCGTGCCAGTGACGGCAATGCCATAAGCGGCGGCCATCGCGCTCGACGTCTTGAATTCGACGACGAGGATCAACACCCCGACAAGCAATAGCCAGTTGATCGCGGGCAGATAGATTTGCCCCGCAAATGCCGCTGAGGTCTGGCGAATCTTGAGTCGCGGCAACAAGCCGAGCTGGATCGCTTGCTGCGTCAGCGAAAACGCGCCCGTAATGACGGCCTGGCTGGCGATCACCGTCGCCAGACCTGCGAGCACGACCAGCGGCCCGCGCAGGGGCAGTGGTGCCATCATGTAGAACCAATCCTGGCTCTGAAACGGGACACCCGACGCCTGCGCCGTTTCGAAATGCGCGAGCGCGAACGCGCCCTGCCCCAGATAATTGAGCGTCAGCGCCGGAAAAACGAGCATAAACCACCCCAACCGAATCGGTGCGACGCCAAAATGGCCCATATCTGCGGTCAGCGCCTCCGCGCCCGTCACCGTCAGGAATACCGCGCCCAGCACGAACATCCCGACCACGCCATGCGTCGCCAGGAATTCGACCCCGTATAGCGGGATGAAGACGCGAAAGATCGAGAGTTCGTCGGCGATGTGCCACAGGCCCAGTGCACCGATGGCGAGAAACCAGACGACGCATATCGGTCCGAACAGCGCCGACACGCGCGCGGTGCCACGCCGCTGAAAGACGAACAGGGCGATCAGGATGGCGATCGTCAGCATCCGAATCATGTGCTGGTCGACGACCGCCGCGGCTGCAGGGATCGTGCGCAGCCCCTCCATCGCAGAAAGAACGGACAAGGCGGGCGTGATGATCGCATCGCCGTAAAAGAGCGACGCGCCCGCCGCGCCGAGGATCAGCGCGATCCGGCTGCGCGGCCCCAACGACCGCCGGGCCAGTGCGGTCAAGGCAAGCACCCCGCCCTCGCCGTGATTGTCGGCGCGCGTCAGGAACAGCACATATTTGACCGACACGACGAGGATCAGCGACCAGAGCGCGAGGCTCAGAACGCCCAGAATTTCCGACGCTTCGAAACCATCATCGCCGCACAACACCAATGCATCGCGAAACGCATAGAGCGGGCTGGTGCCGATATCACCGAACACGACGCCGATCGCACCGAGTGTCAGCGCGGCAAGCGCGCGGTTCATGCGATAGGTGCGTTGCGGCGACGGAAAAGACGGAACTGCGAGCGACATGGCGCGCGGCAACCTTCGGATGAGATGAGCGCCGCGCTCTACGCCGATTGCTGCGCTGCGCAAGAGGAATCACACCGGCAGATCTTCATGGCGTCGCGCACGCTTGCTTCTACGACCCACCCGCGTCATGGCAAGGCAATGGTTCCCTTTTCGTTCGCAGGTCACGCGCTCGTCGCGTTGGGCGAAGGCGCGCTGTTCTGGCCCGCGCGCCGGGCGTTGCTCGTTGCCGATCTGCATTTTGAAAAGGCCAGCTGGTTCGCCCGGCGCGGCCAGATGCTGCCGCCCTATGATTCGATCGCGACGCTGGCCGACCTGACGGCACTTGTCACCGCGACGAGCGCGACCGAGATCTGGTGCCTCGGCGACAGTTTCCACGATATCGATGGCTGCGACCGCCTGCCGGCCCAGGCGCGGCATACACTCCGCACGCTGACCGCATCGACGCACTGGACATGGATTACGGGCAATCACGACCGCGCGATCCTCGACCGGTGCGGGGGAAAAGTCGCGGACGAGGCGGTGGTCGAAGGGCTCGTCCTGCGACATGAAGCCGATCCCGACGAGACGCGGCCAGAATTATCAGGGCATTTTCATCCGAAACTGCGATTGCGAGTTCGCGGGAAGCTGATTTCACGCCGGTGCTTCGTCGCCAGCGCCAACAAGCTTATCCTTCCCGCCTTTGGCGCGTTGACCGGGGGGCTCGACGTCGACCACCCCGAAATCCGCCGCGCGACGGGGCCGGATGCCGAGGCATTGGTCCCCGTTGACAAGCGAATGTTGCGCTTCCCGATCGCCGCCTGATCGTGCCTTACCGTTCGGCCTCAGCTTGCAAGGGTCGGAAACGCCGCGCGGAATGCCGCCACCTTGGGCTTGTCCCAGCGCACGATGTACGGATGGTTGGGATTCTTATCGAAAAAATCTTGGTGATAAGCTTCGGCAGGATAAAATTTGCCGCTTTCGATCTTGGTGACGATCGGGGCGGAGAAACGATGTGCCGCGCCAAGCTGCGCGATATAAGCACGCGCCGCTTTGTTC
>JAPKCG010000118.1 GCA_028823055.1 Sphingomonas bacterium | reverse complement strand
GATCATCGAGCCGGACGTCGAGTCGATAGCGATTACCATCGCCGCCCTGGAGCCGATCGCGCAACGCATTCGCCATCAGCCAACCGGATTTGCCTTCGATCGCAGGCACTTGTACGTCCGCCAGCGTCGATGCGACCGGTCCGGCACCGCCCCCTGCATAAAGCGGATGGAGCGCGCAACCACCAAGAGAGGCGATCAGGAGAAGGGGAGCGAACGATCTCACGCGACGATGTTCACGAGGCGATCGGGAACGACGATGATCTTGCGTGGTGGCTTGCCATCGAGCGCGCGGACGATCTTGTCGCTCTCCAGCGCGGCGGCCTCGACCGTTGCGCGCGGGCTTGCTTTCGCGATCGTCAGCGTGTCGCGCAGCTTGCCGTTGATCTGGATCGCGATCGTCACCTCATCGTCGACGAGCAGCGCTTCGTCGACTTCCGGCCAGGCGGCGTCCGCAATCAGGCCGTCCTGACCACTCGCCGCCCATGCCTCTTCGGCGATGTGCGGCACCATTGGCGCAACGAGCAGCAGCAACGCGCGCACCGCCATTTGACGGTCGAGCGACGAGGGCGCTTTCTCAATGGCGGATGTCAGGCTGTATATTCGCGCGACCGCCTTGTTGAACTGCAACGCCTCGATATCGCGGGCAACGTCATGGACGGTGCGATGCGTTAGTTTTCTCAGCGACAGATCATCGGCATCGGCATCGCTTGTTACGTCTTCGAACAACCGCCACAGCCGTTGGACGAAACGCCACGCGCCCTCGATCCCCGATTCGGACCAAGGCAGATCGCGCTCGGGGGGCGAATCGGACAGCATGAACCACCGCACAGCGTCTGCGCCATATTGGTCGACGATGCCGGTCGGATCGACGGTATTCTTTTTCGACTTCGACATCTTCTCGACGCGGCCGAGCGTAATCGGATCGCCCGTCGCCCGCTCGATGCCGTCATCGACTTCTTCGGGGGCGAGCCAACGCCCGTCGGAGGATTTATACGTCTCGTGCGTCACCATCCCTTGCGTGAACAGGCCGGTGAACGGTTCAGCGATGTCGAGCAGGCCAAGATGCTTCAGCGCACGCGTCCAGAAGCGCGCGTAGAGCAGATGCAGGATCGCATGTTCGACCCCGCCGATATACTGTCCGACGGGCAGCCAGCTTTCGGCGACCGTCTTGTCGAACGGCTTGTCTTTGGGCTGACTGGCGAATCGGATGAAATACCACGACGAATCGGCGAAGGTGTCGAGCGTATCGGTCTCCCGCCGAGCATCCTTGCCACAGGATGGGCAAGCGACATGCTTCCACGTCGGATGCCGGTCGAGCGGGTTGCCGGGGATGTCGAAGCTGACATCTTCGGGCAGGATGACGGGCAGTTGATCCTTTGGGACGGGCACCGCACCGCAATCACCGCAATGGATGATCGGAATCGGTGTGCCCCAATAACGCTGACGGCTGACGCCCCAGTCGCGCAGGCGATAGACGGTCGATCCAGTGCCCCAGTCGCCGGCCTCGGCACGCGCAATCACGTCGCGCTTCGCGTCCTCGATATCCATGCCGTCGAGGAACTGGGAATTTACGATCGTGCCGGGGCCGGTATAGGCTTCGCTGCCCGCAAATTCAGAAGCGGTCTGATCGCCATCGGATACGACGCGGCGGATCGGCAGGTCGTATTTGGTCGCGAAGTCGAAATCGCGCTGATCGTGGGCGGGCACCCCGAATACCGCGCCGGTGCCGTATTCCATGAGCACGAAATTGGCGATGTAGACGGGTAAGTGGATAGATTTATCAAGCGGATGCGTCGCGGTAAGCCCGGTGTCGTAGCCGAGTTTTTCCTGCGTTTCGATCTCCGCCGCCGTCGTCCCGCCGCGCTTGCACAGCGCGATGAAGTCGGCGGCGTCGGCGCGACTTTCACTGACCTTGCGCGCGATCGGATGATCCGCCGCGACCGCGACGAAGCTTGCGCCGAAGATCGTGTCGGGGCGGGTCGTGAAAACCTCGACCGCATCACCATCGGACAGCGCGAACCGGAATTTCAGTCCCTGGCTTTTGCCGATCCAGTTTTCCTGCATCAGCCGAACCTTGTCGGGCCATTGGTCGAGCGCGCCGAGTCCCTCGATCAGCTCATCGGCGAAATCGGTGATCTTGAGGAACCACTGGTTCAGCTTGCGCTTCTCGACGAGCGCACCCGAACGCCAGCCGCGTCCGTCGATCACCTGTTCGTTGGCGAGCACGGTCATGTCGACCGGGTCCCAATTGACCGACGATTCCTTGCGATAGACGAGGCCCGCGGCGTACATGTCGAGAAACAGCGCCTGTTCATGGCCGTAATAATCAGGCTCGCACGTCGCGAGTTCGCGCGACCAGTCGAGCGCGAAACCGAGCCGTTTGAGCTGCGCCTTCATCGTCGCGATGTTGTCGCGGGTCCAGCCGCCAGGGTGGACGCCCTTTTCCATCGCGGCATTTTCGGCGGGCATGCCGAACGCGTCCCAGCCCATCGGGTGGAGCACCTCGAACCCGCGCATCCGGCGGAACCGCGCAAGCACGTCGCCCATCGTATAGTTGCGGACGTGGCCCATGTGGATCTTTCCCGATGGATAGGGAAACATCTCAAGGACGTAACTGTGCGGTTTGCCACTATCGTCGCGCGCGGCGAAGGTCTGGCGGTCGTCCCACACCTTTTGCCAGGCGGCATCCGCCTTCAGCGCGTTGAAGCGCGATGCCATGCCCGATTAACCCGTAATCGACGCGCGGCGCAGGTCGCGGGCCTTGGTGAGGATGATGTCTTCGAGCTTTTGCGTCGTCGCCGCCTGAACCGGCGCGGTGATCCACTGGCCACCGCGATTGACTTCGCGCAGCGCGGCGACGCGGAGCGCATCGGCGCGCAAATCCTGGTCGAGGATCGACACGGTGACCTTCATTCGTTCGGTCGGGATCTGGGGATTGACGTACCAGTCGGTGACGATGACGCCGCCATTGGAGTCGGTCTGAAGCAGCGGCATGAACGACAGCGTGTCGAGACTGGCGCGCCACAGATAGGCGTTGACGCCGATCGTCGTCACCTTCGATGCGGCAAGGTCGGCATTCGCCACCGATTTGTTACCGCGACCGCCACAGGCGGTAAGCGGCAGCGCGACGATGGCGACCATGAGGGCGGTACGCAACGGGCGGATCATGGGCACTGGTTCCTGCGACAATGGGGCTGATAAAAGGGGGGGCCGATAAAAGGGGATTGATCGATGCTCTACAGGCGGGCCGTTCCGCCTGCAAGGCGGGCGTGGCACCCCCGACCTGTGGGACTATTGCAACAGTTGCCAAGAAACCTGCATGAAAAAGGCCGAAGCGGGTCTTGGCGAGGCACGGTTTCATGGTAGTCGCGTTGGACGAATAAGAATCGAACAGTCGATTATCGTTGGGGGAATTCGTTGATCGCACGACGGGTCATGGTCGGGATTGCAGTCGGAGCGCTGGTCGCTGCCGGTGCCATCGTCGCGCCCGCCTTCGGTGCGCCAGAATCGGGTCGTGCGCGCAAGGCGTCGGCGAGTGCCCAGCGATTGACCGGCACCTTCACGCCCGCCGCCGCTGACCCCCGCCTCGCCGCCGTGTTCGCGCGCGGAGGTCTTGATGGTGGCGATTTTCGCTTCACCCCTGCTGAATCACGGCGCGACAAGCGCGCGGTGACCGTCGCGGTGCGTGCGCGGTCGAATCAGACCGCGGTTGCCGCCGCCGACGATCGCGACGGTTCGGTCACTGCGCCGACGGTCGGCATTGCGCCAATCGCGTATAATCTGGGCGTTGCGGTCGGCTGGAAGAAATTCGCGGTGTCGGGCAATGTGTCGCGGATCGACATGGGGCCGCAACCGGGCAGCCGTGAAGCCGCCGATGTCGCGCTCACCGTCACCGCAGGACGGGCGTCGAGCCGCCTCGCCGCTTCGACCGATCGTCCGCTCGGTGTGTCGAAGCTGGTCGACAATCCCGAAACCTATTCGGTCGATTTGTCGAGTTCATACTCGCTCACGCGCAATCTGGAGCTGACCGCGGGTGTGCGTTATCGGTCGGATCGTGAACGCATCCTGCGGGTGCAGGACGATCGCCGCGACAGCCAGGCCGCCTATATCGGCACCGCTTTCCGCTTCTGATCTGACGCGTCCGATCTAGCGGCTGAGCGCGTCGATCGCCGCCCAGCCATCGAACCCCAAATGTCTGATTCGCCGCCAACGCCGCGCCGTCATGCCACCGAGCGCGATCGTGCGGACGTCGAGCCGACGCGTGATGGCCGCCGCCGTTGCGGGGCCGAGCGTGCTTGCCCCCGGATGTGAGCGGGTTGCGAAGACGGGAGAGACGAACAGATAGTGCGCATGCCGCTTCCGCATCGCCTCGCGCCGATTATGCGCGCTCGCGGTGGTTGCGCGATGGCCGTTATGCTCGCCATCCGCCCCCGGCATCGGTCCGGCAGCAACAATAAACAACCCCCGTGCCTGCGCGATGCGGCGGGCGCGGAGCCACAGCCCGTACCGTTTACGGGGTGCGGTCGCGTAATGGCGGAAAACGACCCCGGCGCCTGGTGGTAGCGCGCGCAACGCACGCCATAAGCCGTCCCCCATACGCTCGTCGGTCATCAGCCAGGGGTTTCGGTCACGCATCCGACCGCTATAGCGGTGCTTATGAGCGAACACAGTGATTTGGATGCGATCGAAGCGCGCATCGCCGCCGCCGCGACGCTGGCCGGACGCAAACGCGATACGGTGACGCTGATCGCGGTGTCGAAAACCCACCCGGCCAGCGCGATCGAACCGCTGCTCGCCGCCGGACACCGCGATTTCGGCGAGAACCGCGTGCAGGAAGCGCAGGAGAAATGGCCCGCGTTGCGCGAACATTATCCCGATGCGCGGTTGCACCTGATCGGTCAGCTTCAGTCGAACAAGGCGGGGGATGCGGTCGGCATCGCCGATGCGATCCATGCGGTCGACCGGTCATCGTTGATCGGTGCGCTCGCCAAGGCGATGGATGCGAGCGGGCGGCGGCCCGATTGCTTCGTTCAGGTGAATATCGGTGACGAAGCGCAAAAAGGCGGATGCGCGATCGCCGACCTGCCCGCGTTGCTGACCGAAGCGCGCGCCGCCGACTTGCCCGTCGCGGGGCTGATGTGTCTGCCGCCCGCCGATGTCGATGCCGCACCATATTTCGCGTTGCTCGCGAAGCTGGCGCGCGATGAGGGGGTGGAAGGGCTCAGCATGGGCATGTCCGCCGATTTCGAGACCGCGGTGACGCTGGGCGCGACGCATATCCGCGTCGGCAGCGCGCTGTTCGGAACGCGTGGATAAGGATACGGAGATGACATTCGATGCGCTGCTTTTCGATTTCGACGGGGTGCTGATCGAGAGTGAATATCTGGGTAACAAACAGCTTGCCGAATGGCTGACCGCCGAGGGGCATCCGATCAGCCCCGAGGAATCGATGGCCAATTTCATGGGCTATTCGGGCGTCGATTTCCTCGAACGGATCGAACGCTTCATCGAACGTCCGATCCCCGACAGCTTCCACGCCGCGCGTGCGGTGGAGGATGACCGCGTCATGGCGGCGGGGATCGATGCGGTTGTCGGCGCGGTCGAGTTCGTGCGCGGACTCGACGCCGGTTTGCCCAAGGCGGTCGTTTCGTCGAGCTCGACGCGCTGGATCCGGCGGCATCTCGATCATATCGGGTTGAGCGATGCGTTCGGCGATCACGTCTATAGCGGGCGCGAGCATGTGACGCGTGGCAAGCCCGCGCCCGACCTGTATCTCTTCGCCGCGGACCGGATCGGCGTCGGCATCGACCGGTGCGCGATCATCGAGGATTCGCCCGTCGGCGCGACGGGTGCGGTCGCATCGGGCGGCTATGTCATCGGCTTGACCGCTGGGACGCATTGTGGCGCGGATCATGGCGATCGATTGACCGCGATCGGGGTCGATGCGGTCGCGGATGATTTCGTCGAAGTCGCCAGGCTGGTCGCCTAACGCCGCCTGAGTTGCGCGATCCCGGCGATGAAGTCGTAGGGGATCGCCAGCGCTTCGCGCGCGCGCATCCGGGTGAGGTAGCGCGCGCTACCCGCATGGGGCATTGCGAGGCCCAGGCAGCGCAGACCCGCCAGCGCGAACAACATCCGGACACGCGGCTGGTGATACCGGTCGGTGCAGGCGATCGCGGTACGGTGGCCGTGTGCGCGCATGAACGCCGACGCCGCGGCGACCGATTGCAGCGTGTCGGCGCTCGCCTCGTCGAGATGGAGGCACGCCGGATCGATTACGGTGCCGATCAGCCGCGCCATCACCGATGCTTCCGACGCGCCATGCCGACCCACGCCGCCGGTCAGGAACAGCGCCGCATCGGGATGAGTGCGCGCCGCCGCCACCCCCTGCGCGATCCGATGTGCGAGCGCGGGGCTGGGCAGCCCGCCGGGACGCACCGCCGCACCGAACACGACGATCAGCGGATCAGAACTGATGGCCTGTCCGATCGCGCTTGGTCGCGAGATAGCGCGCGTTGTGCGGGTTGGGGGGCAGCGCGTGTGCGACGCGTTCGATGACGCCGATCCCCGCCGCTTCGAGCCCCGCCACCTTAGCGGGATTATTGGTCATCAGCCGGACCTCAGTCTGCCCGAGCAGGTCGAGCATCCGCGCCGCAACCCCGAAATCGCGCGCGTCGATCGCAAAGCCCAGCCGCGTATTCGCATCGACGGTGTCGAATCCCTGATCCTGCAGCGCATAGGCGCGCAATTTGTTGACCAGCCCGATCCCGCGCCCTTCCTGACGCAAATAGAGCAGGATGCCCCATCCGCTCGCCTCGATTCCGTGGATCGCGGCGTGAAGCTGTGGCCCGCAATCGCATTTGAGACTGCCGAGGACATCGCCCGTCAGGCATTCGCTGTGGAGCCGAACAAGTGGCGGTTTGCCGTCAGGCTGGCCGATCAACAGCGCGACATGATCGCCCGCGCTTTCGGGAGAGCGAAAGGCGACGATTTCCGCATCTTCCGCGCCCGCAACGGGCAGCCGCGCGCGTGCCGCGATGCCCAGCCGAGTCGCATCCTCATGCGCATCGATATCCGCAGACGTGACTTGCGCCTCCGCCCCGACAGTGCCGATGAAAAAAGCGGGGAGCAGGCCAGCGATGCGGGCGAGCCGCAGCGCGGCCCCGGCGGCGACCGCCTCGCGCACGGGGATCGTCCGAAACGGCCCCTTTAATGGCGTTGCGAGATCGAGTTGCGGATCGGACAGCGCGGTCGCGGCGGCGAAATCGATCCAGGGCGCGCGATCGATCAGGACAGGCGCGTCGGGCACCGCCGCCTCGATCTGGTTCGCCAGCTTGAGCGTCGCTGCGCGCCCCGAGCTGATAAGGACGGGCGCAGTCGCCTCCGTATCGAATGCGGCCAGTCGCGCGGCATCGGCGGTTTCGACGGGCAGCAGTGTCAGCCCATCGATCGCGATTGGCCATCCACGCCGCAGCGCATCGATCGCCCGTGCCGCCGATCGCGGATCGGGATTGGTCAAAAGTCGAACTCGGTGACGATCGGAACGTGGTCCGACGGCTTCAGCCAGCTGCGACAATCCTCGTGAACGATATGCGCGGTGGCCTGCGCCGCCACGTCGCGCGTCGCCCACATATGGTCGAGCCGTCGCCCGCGATCCGACGCTGCCCAATCCTTGGCGCGATAACTCCACCAGGTGTGCAGCCGTTTGGGCGCGGGATGGAAATGCCGACCCAGATCGACCCAGTCGTTTGCCGTCTGCAGCGCATCGAGCGCTGCGACCTCGACGGGCGTATGGCTGACGACGGTGAGCAATTGTTTGTGGCTCCACACATCCGACGGCAGCGGCGCGATGTTGAAATCGCCCGTCAGGATCGCCGGACCGTCGAGCCCCTCCGACCAGCGTGTCATGCGGTCGATAAAATCGAGCTTCTGCCCGAATTTGGGGTTTACCTCACGGTCGGGGACATCGCCGCCCGCGGGTACATAGACATTTTCTAGGCGGACGCCGTTGGGCAACCGCACGCCGACATGGCGCGCTTCGCGATTGGCTTGCCAATCGAACCGGTCGTCTTCGTCGATCGGCACGCGGCTGATGATCGCGACGCCGTGATGCATCCGCTGGCCGTGGATGATGGTGTGTCGATAGCCGAGTTTCTTGAACGGATCGAAGGGAAAGTCCTGATCGACGACCTTGGTTTCCTGAAGACACAGGATGTCGGGTTCGACCTCACGCAGGAACCGCGCGACGATGTCGATCCGGAATCGGACGGAGTTGATATTCCACGAGGCGATCTTCACGCGACGTGAGGTAAGATGTTTCGTTCGCTTCGTCACCCCTCACGCGCGCTGGGGAAACAGAACCCATTGCGGACCCGTAAAAAGAAAGGCCCCCGCTCCGGGGGCATGGAGCGAGGGCCGACCTAGCGTTCGTCACGCAGGCGGGAAGGGGGCATCCGGGCAACAGGGGGAAAATCCCGGGAAGCCCCACATCCGCAAGGAGGGCTCTACGCGCTGCAACCTGTCGGCTGGATGAATGGAAGCATGACAAATGGTTCAGTTAG
>JAPKCG010000582.1 GCA_028823055.1 Sphingomonas bacterium | reverse complement strand
GCCTGCGCGGCTGCCCCCAACAGCAACAAAGGAGCCGCCGCCCCTGCAACAGCGCCGGCGCGCGATGGCAGCCAGCGGCGGAGCGCCGCAAACGCTGCAAGGCAAACCGCCAGCGCTTGCCATTGCAGCCGCGGGATCGCCGCCAGCCGATCGTAATAATTATCGTGGCCGGGCACTTCCGATACGAGGTTGACGAGGTACAACCCGACCCCTGCCACGACGAAGAGCGCAAGTGTCATACCTGTGCCCCTGATCGTTTCCATCAGCGTGATCCGACGCCGAGCAGCCAAGGTATAGCCCGCTATTCCAACGATCAGTAATGGCCAGCCGACCCATCCCGGATAGGAAACGAAGAACAGCCCGAACGCATCGAAAAAAACGCGATCCGGAGCCTTTACTGGCAGCGACGTCGCATTCAGCAGGGCGCGAGTCAGATCGAGTAACTGTCGCCCCATGTCCTGCAATGCACCTTGGTCGAGGGCCTCGGATATCGCCGTGGGCGAATGATATTGGGATGCTCGACCGATGAAAGCAAAGTTGAACCCGGGTACACCCTGTCGCTTTGCAACCGTGTAATCGGTCGAATTGGGCAGCTTTTTGTAAATAAACGTGCTGAGCGAAGTGCCCACTGGACGGCGGACATGTTCGCCGAATAGCTGCATCATCGCGCCGTTCCGGTCGCCCGTCTCGAACATAGTTGCGCGCCCGCCGCCGCCACGCGTCTCGGCGTTGATAATCACCCCGACGCGCGACCGACGCGGGTCTCCGGAGAAGAACGCCTTCGCGCCCTCGAGCCCCAACTCCTCGCCGTCGGTAATCAACACCATCAGGTCACGCCGTGGCTGCGGACCAGACCGGATCGCGCGCACTGTCTCCAACAGCGATACGACGCCCGCCCCATCGTCGGCCGCCCCGGGCGATCCCCACACGCTGTCATAGTGCGCCATCAGCAATACTGCTGACTGTGACCTGTCCGTACCCGGCAAGAGTCCCAGAATATTGGTCAGGGGCGGCGCTGCTGCGGGCGATCCCCGCCAGGCATCCAGCCGTTTCTTTGCCACGGGGCTCATCCTCCCGGAAACCAAGTCTACCTTGAGCCCCATCCCGGTCAGCCGCCGAACGATATAAGCTCGCACGCTCGCATTCTCAGCGCTTCCGGTCGCGTGCGGGGCGCGTCCGATCATGCGGTTATCCATCATCGCGCGCGCGGCGGAAAATCGGTCGGGCGGGGCCGCTCCGACCGGCTCGGGCGGTGTAGTTGCGACGATCGCCAACAGGACTGCGCCTGCCAGCGCGACAAGACACGCCCACCACTTGTGCATTACCGGCCCCTCCACCTGAGCGAAGCCTATACGCCGTCATCCTCTCCAACAACCGTCTAGCGTCGACGCGCACCGGACGTGACCCCGCCGTTTATCCACTGACGACGAGGGGTCAGCAATCGTTGAGGGTCCCCCGGTTTCTCGTCCGACCTGAGGGTGAGTTTCCGGCGTTCATCCGGCTGCCTTTGCAGCCGCGGCAGCAGCATGTTTGATCGGCGCTAGCTATTTGTACTATCAGCTTTCTGATCTAGTGTATTTAGCGCTAGATGCCGCTTGGAGAATAGCAGTTTTTCTTCGGTGGAAATCGCGTGTCGGGGGTGGGCGTTGTAAAGTCCTTGTTGCGCGCGCGGAAGACCGCATAACGAGAGAGCGAAGTAGGCAGCGCAAGCCAATTAAAAGGCATTTTACTAAATATCGGTTGATATTGGTAGGAAACCTGAACGTGAAACATTACCTCATCTAGGTTTAGTTTCC
>JAPKCG010000117.1 GCA_028823055.1 Sphingomonas bacterium | reverse complement strand
ATGACGAGGAAAAGCCCGCCAATCTGATCATGGCCGCCGCGCAGGGCGCGCAGACCGGGGTCAAGCTGGCGGTCGCGGTCGGCGCGATGGTGCTGGCCTTCGTCGCGCTCGTCGCGCTCGCCAACGGGTTGCTGACGGGGGTCGGCAACTGGTTCGGCGTCGCGAACCTGACGTTTCAGGGTATTCTGGGCGTCATTTTCCAGCCGGTGATGTTCCTGCTCAACGTGCCGTGGAACGAAGCGGGGATCGCGGGCGGCCTGTTCGGGGAAAAGATCGTCCTCAACGAATTCGTCGCCTATATCGATCTCGGCAAACAGGCCGCGGCGCTGTCGCCGCGCACCGTCGGCGTCATCACCTTCGCGCTGTGCGGTTTCGCCAATTTCAGCTCGATCGCGATCCAGATGGCGGTGACCGGCGGGCTCGCGCCGAACCAGCGCCCGATGATCGCGAAACTGGGCCTGCGCGCGCTGGCGGCGGGTAGCCTCGCCAACCTGATGAGCGCGGCGTTGGCGGGGCTGCTGATCTACTGAGCCGGTGCGTTTTTTCCCGCTCGTCCTGAGCGTGTCGAAGCGACTGTCCCGCAGTAGAGCGTGTCCGACACGTCCTTAGACACGCTCAGGACGAATGGTAGGAGGCGTCAGTCGGTGCCCTTCGGCCCCCTCGGCGTCAGCTGGCCCGGTGCGATGAAGCCGATCGGCTGCATCGCGGCGGCATCCTGTTTGAGGCGCGCGGCGATCTGTTCATATTCGCGTTCGAGTTCAGGGGTCACGCTGGCGCGCGATTCGGTCAGCGCTTGCTCGAAATCGGCCATCGTGACGTTCGGCGATTCGATCGAGCGGCGCAGCGCGACGAGGCCCGCGCGGCGCACGACATCTTCGAGGTCCGCGCCCGTGAACCGATCGGTCCGGCTTGCGACCGTATCGAGGTCGACATCGTCGCCAAGCGGCATTTTCTGCGTCTGGATCGACAGGATGCGCCGTCTTCCCTCCGCGCTCGGCACACCGACATAGACCAGCTCGTCGAACCGGCCCGGACGCAACAAGGCCGGGTCGATCATGTTCGGGCGGTTGGTCGCGCCGATGACGACGATCGACTGCAGCTCTTCCAGCCCGTCCATCTCGGCGAGGATCGTGTTGACGACGCGCTCGGTCACCTGCGGCTCGCCCGCCCCCGATCCGCGCGCGGGGACGAGGCTGTCGAGTTCGTCGATGAAGATGACGCAGGGCGCGACCTGACGAGCGCGGCTGAAGAGTTTGGCGATCTGCTGCTCGCTTTCGCCATACCATTTCGACAGCAGATCGGAAGATTTGGTCGCGATGAAATTCGCCTCCGCCTCTCGCGCGACCGCCTTCGCCAGCAAGGTCTTGCCGGTGCCGGGGGGGCCGTAGAGCAGGAAGCCCTTGGCGGGGCGAATGCCGAGCCGCAAAAACGCATCGGGGTTTTTGAGCGGCAGTTCGACGCCCTCTTTCAGCCGGTCCTGCGCCTTGTCGAGCCCGCCGATATCGCTCCAGCGAATCTGTGGGGCCTGAACCATGACTTCGCGCATCGCCGACGGCTGGACGCGCTTCAGCGCTTCGAGGAAATCCTCCCGCGTCACCGACAGATCGTCGAGCACCTCGGGCGGGACGGTCCGCTCTTCAAGGTTGAGGCGCGGCATGATCCGCCGCACCGCCTCGATCGCCGCCTCGCGCGCCAGTGCCGCGATGTCCGCGCCGACGAAGCCATAAGTGGTGCGCGCCAGCTCATCGAGATCGACCCGGTCGCCCAGCGGCATGCCGCGCGTGTGGATGCCGAAAATCTCTCGCCGGCCGCGTTCGTCGGGAACGCCGACGACGATTTCCCGGTCGAACCGGCCCGGGCGCCGCAAGGCTTCGTCGAGCGCCTCGGGGCGATTGGTCGCCGCGATCACGATCAGGTTCGCGCGCGCCTCAAGCCCGTCCATCAAGGTCAGCAACTGGGCGACGACGCGCTTTTCCGCCTCGCCGCGTACTTCATCGCGTTTCGGCGCGATCGAATCGATTTCGTCGATAAAGACGATCGATGGCGATGCCTTTGCCGCCTCCTCGAAAATCTCGCGCAGCCGTCCTTCCGATTCGCCATAGGCCGAACCCATGATCTCAGGCCCGTTGATCAGGAAGAATTGCGCGTCGCTTTCGTTCGCCACCGCCCGCGCAAGGCGCGTCTTGCCCGTGCCCGGCGGGCCATAGAGCAACAGCCCCTTGGGCGGATCGACGCCCAGCCGCTGGAACAATTCCGGGTAACGCAGCGGCAATTCGACCATTTCGCGCAGCTGGTCGATCGTCGAGGCCATGCCGCCGATATCGTCATAGGTGACATCGGCGCGGCGCGCGGCGGCGGGTTCCTCATATTCGCTGCGCAGTTCGATCTCGGTATTTTCGTCGATATGGACGACGCCCTTGGGGCTCGCCGAAATCACCGCGAGGCGGATTTCCTGCAACGCATAGGCGGGCGCGTTCATGAATTGCTGGACGTTGGGGGGCAGGTTGCCGACGCGCTGATGCCCTGCGGTGGCGACGATATCGCCCTGACAGAAAGGCCGCCCGAGAAAACTGCGCTTGAGGGCGTTGGACGACCCTTGCAGCCGCAAATTCTGCTGCGCTGGGGCGAAGACGACGCGCGTCGCGGGCTTCGATTCAGCCTTGCGCACCTCGACGAAATCGCCCGACCCGACGCCCGCATTGGCGCGCTGGAGCCCGTCGATGCGCAGAATTTCGAGGCCCTCATCCTCCGGGTACGGCCCGACGGCACGTGCCGGGGTCGATTGCTTGCCGACGATTTCGACCGTGTCGCCTTCACCGATATCGAGCGCCGCCATCAGGGCGCGCGGCATGTGCGCCACCCCCTTGCCCGAATCCTCGGGACGGCTGTTCGCCACCTGAATCTTGCGCGTCACGGGGTCGCTATCGGCCATGCCTCTTCCTTGCATCAATCGGCTTTGATGGATGGAAGATAGGGACCCGACGGTCGGTTTCGACCCGTCGCCTCGCCATAGAGACGAAAAAAAGGGCCGATCCCGAAGGATCGACCCTATGAAAGTTTTTAGGAGAGGATGCCTGAAAGGCGAGTTTGTTTTGCGCTGCAGCAGAGATTGTTGCAAGTGCGAAAAAATCGTTTACAGTTGCATTTCCTGCAATCGGAAGGGCGGGTGAATGCGCAGACTGCCACCGCTGGGCGCGATCGAGGCCTTTGTTCAAGTCGCACGGCTGGGATCGATCAAGGCTGCTGCCGAGGATCTGGCGCTGTCGGCTCCCGCGCTCAGCCGCCGCGTCCAGAGCCTTGAACGGTTTATCGGTAAACCGCTGTTCGCGCGGCGCCATCAGGCGATGACACTCAACGACGATGGCGAAAAACTGCTCGCGCAACTGGCACCAGCGCTCGATTCGCTCAGCGATGCGGTCGAATCGCTGACGAGCGGGACCGAAGTGCTGCGATTGAGGCTCGGCGTCCTGCCGCTTTTCGCCTCTCAGCGGCTGTTCCCCCGGCTTGGCGAGTTGCGCAGCGCGCATCCCGAACTGCACCTCGACATCGATACCGCCAGCCACGGCATCGCCCGATTGGGCGATGGCCTCGACGTCGCGATCGCGCTCGCGCGCGACATCGATCCGTCGCTTTATGGCCGGCGGCTGGACCGTAACATGGTCTATGTGATCGGGGCGACATCGCTACTCGACGGTCCCAATCCGGTGACCCGGCCCGAACAGCTCGCTGATCTTACCGCACTGATTCACCGCGACATGCCCGATACCTTCACCGCCTGGCGCTACGCGGCGGGGTTGCCCGAGCTTGAGCCGCTGGCAGTCGATCATTTCGACTCGGGGCAATTGATGCTTGAGGCGGCGGCGCAGGGGCTCGGCATCGCGTTCATGCTCGACAGCCATTACGAGGATGCGAAAGATCCCCGGCTGACGCGGCTGTTCGATATCCAGGTCGAAAGCCCGCACAGTTACTGGTTCGTGTGTCGGCCGCGGGCGTTGCAGCAGAAACCGGTACGGATGTTCCACGACTGGTTGATCGGAGCGATCGCCGAGGACGCCCCGCCGCATTCGCCCAGGCCCGCCGGATCGCGCGATGATCCGCAATCCAGCGGCCCGCGATCCGGCTGAGCAGATGTTGGCGCGTTACGCGGCGCGCATCTTGACGATCTTGCCCGGATCGCGGGGCGGTTCGCCCTTTGGCAGCGCGTCGATCAGGTCCATGCCGTCGGTGACTTCACCCCAGACGGTGTATTGGCCGTCGAGAAAGCCCGCATCGTCGAAGCAGATGAAGAATTGCGAATTCGCCGAATCGGGATCGCTCGTCCGCGCCATCGAACACGTGCCGCGCTTGTGCTTTTCCTTCGAGAATTCCTGCTTCAGATTCGGCTTGTCCGACCCGCTCGTGCCCGTGCCGGTGGGGTCGCCGCCCTGTGCCATGAAACCGGGGATGACGCGGTGAAAGACGACGCCGTCATAGAAACCGTCGTTCGACAGTTCGGCGATCCGCGCGACATGGTCGGGCGCCAGATCGTTGCGCAGCTTGATCGTCACATCGCCGCCATCCAGCGTCATGGTCAGCATTTCGGGGGTATCGGCCATCATGTAATTCCTTTCGTGTCCGACGGCGCAGATAGGTACGCACCGCCGCGCTGGCAAATCGCGCTGCATCGCGGTAGGCGATGCGCTGACCCGGGCAGCAGGCCCGGCGACAGCCCTGGCGACACGCCCGGCAGCAGGGAGGCGACCCATGAGCGACATCGAGCTTTCCGTTGATCCCGCCGCCGAAGAGGAAGAAGTCGAAACCCAGCTCGATGAAGATGACCGGCTAAAGGGCGATTTCGTCCGCGCGGTGCAGGACGCGGTCGAAGCGGGCGATGACGAGGGTGCCCGCGCGCTTGTCGAGCCGCTTCATCCCGCCGACATCGCCGATCTGTTCGAACTGACCCCGCAGGAGGATCGCGCCGCGCTGGCGCGTGCGGTCACCGACCTGCTCGACGCCGAAGTCTTCGCGGAAATGAACGATTATGTTCGCGAAGATCTCATCGACGCGCTCGAACCGCATCAGGTCGCCGACCTGGCGAGCGAACTCGATACCGACGACGCCGTCGCGATCATCGAGGACATGGACGCGGACGACCAGCGCGAGGTGCTGCGCGCGATGGAGCCCGACGATCGGGCCGCGATCGAGGAAGCGCTGTCCTACCCCGAGGAGTCCGCGGGCCGTCTGATGCAGCGGGAGCTGATCGCGGTGCCCGAACATTGGACCGTCGGCGACACGATCGATTATCTGCGCGGGCATGAGGAGCTGACGACCGATTTCTGGGAAGTGTTCGTCGTCGATCCCGCGCACAAACCGATCGGGACGGTCGCTTTGTCGTGGATCCTGCGGACGCCGCGCGGGATTTCGATCGGTGACGTCATGCAGCGTGAACAGACGCTGATCCCGGTCGATATGGATCAGGAGGAGGTCGCGCTCCGTTTCCAGAAATATGCGCTGATCTCCGCCGCTGTCACCGATGGCAACGGGCGGCTGGTCGGCATGATCACGGTCGATGACGTCGTCCACATCATTTCCGAAGAGGCGAGCGAGGATATCCTGCGGTTGTCGGGCGCGGGCGATGGCGACATCAACGAACCGATCGCGCTGACGGTGCGCACGCGCGTCATCTGGCTCATCATCAACCTCGGCACCGCGATGGTCGCGGCGGGCGTCGTCGGCCTGTTCGAGGCGGAGATCGCGAAATTCGCGTTGCTCGCGGCGCTGATGGGGATCGTGTCGGGGATGGGCGGCAATGCGGGGACGCAAACGCTCGCGGTCGTCGTTCGCGCGCTTGCGACGAACCAGCTGACGAGTTCGAATACCGTGTGGATGATCATGCGCGAATTCCGCATCGCTTTTGCCAATGGGCTGTTGCTCGGCGTGCTGATCGGCGCGGGGACGATCCTGATCTATCACAATGTCCCGCTTGGCATCGTGTTCGGGCTGTCGATCCTCATCAATAATCTCGTCGCGGGCCTGGCGGGGGTGTTCGTGCCGGTGGGGCTGGAGCGGGCGGGCGTCGACCCCGCCGTGTCGTCGGCGGTGTTCGTGACGATGATGCCCGATTGCATGGGCTTCTTCACCTTCCTCGGGCTTGCCACGCTCTGGGGGCTGGGCGGTTGATCGAAGGGGGCACGCGCCCCAAATCAGCATCGTGCTTCATCTAACCAAAGTGGCCTTCGGCGCGACCAGCGTCGATCATCTCGCCGAACGGCTCGCCATGCGGGCGGCGGAGGGGCCGTTCTTCCTCACGACCCGCTATCTGCCCAAGCGCCATGAGGAGATCGCAGGTCAAGCCGACGAAAGCGGGTCGCTGTTCTGGATCATCAAGCATCAACTCGTCGCGCGCTCGCCGATCCTGCGCTTCGGCGATGCGGAGGGTGGCAAGGTCGCGATTCATCTCGATCCGCGTGTCATCCTCGTCCAGGCGCGGCCCAAGCGCGCGCATCAGGGGTGGCGCTATCTCGAAGGGGCCGACGCGCCCGTCGATCTGGGTGGCGATGCGAGCGGGTTGGCGGACATGCCGCCCGCGCTGATGGGGAAACTGGCGGAACTGGCGCTGATCTGACGCGGCGTCATTCGGCCCCGCATGACACCGCGCCGCCGACATCGGCCTTCACGGTGCATTTGGGCTTCCCCGAAATTTCGACCTGACCCAGCCCGATATTGTCGACGCGGGCGGTAAAGCGCGCCGCCGCCTTGACCGCGCCGGGACCGTCGACGCGCACCGTCAGGTCGCCCGCCGACAAGGCAGAGGCGTCGATCGCGGCGGGGCCGTTGGTGAGCAGGCGGGCGGTGCGCGCGGTGCCCGCCATCATGATCGCGCCGCCGCCGATGATCGTCGCGCTCGCCTGATCCGCCTCGATCCCCCGCGCCTCGATCGCGCCCGCGCCGGTGACCGACAGGTCGACGCGCGTCGCCTTCATCCGTGCCAGCGACAGCTTGCCACCGCCGATTACCAGCGCATTCGCGACCGAGCGAGTCCTGAGCGTGACGATGACGGGGCGCGTCGCGGTCGCGCGGGGCCGCTCGCCCCATGCACCCATCGCGTTCCGGACCGTCAGCGTCGTGCCGTCGACGCGGACCTCGACCGATTCGATGATGCGCGGATCGCCCGACAGGATCGCATCGGGCGATCCCTCGATGACGCGCACGGCGAACGGCCCTTGGACGCGGATGCGATCGAAACTGCCGATATAGACATGGCGCTCACCCGTTCGGGTGTCCGTTTGGGCATCGGCAAACGCCGCGGAGCCCGGCGCCATTGTGGAGATGGCGGCGACGGCGATCGTGGCGGCAATCGACAGGGCGAAACGGGCGGGTGACTTCATGCCGTCGAACCTCGCATCGATCGTCGCCCCACGGCAAGCGTCATGCGCAAGGTATCAGCCGCAGCGGACCGATCCCGACCCCATTTTCTTGACGTCGCACGTCGCCTTGGGGCCGAGATCGACGTCCCCCGATCCCATCACGCGGACGCTGGCGGGGCCATCGACCGCGACGTTGACGCTGCCCGATCCCGCGATCTTGACGTCCGCCTCTCGCGCGACCAGTCGTTTCGCGTCGAAATCACCCGATCCCGCCAGATCGACGGCGACCGATGCGACGGAGCCCGCCGCCGTCATCGTGCCCGATCCCGCGACCTTCACCGTCATCGTGTCGAGCGCGACGGTGCCGATGGCCAGATTGCCCGACCCGGCGATCGATCCGGCGAATGCGGACCCCTCGACACGATCGACGCGCAGGTCGCCCGATCCGGCGACCATCGCAGCGGCGAGCCGCGGCATCGTCACGATGATCCTGACGGGATCGTGCCTGCCCCAGCTCATGCCCTGGCGGCGACCGACCGAGAGCGTGTCGTCGTCGCGCGCGATGCGCAGCTTGTCGAGTTCGTCGGATGGCCCCTCCGCGCGAACCGAAAAGCCGGCACCGACCCGCACGTCGACATTGTCCGCCCCCTTGAGCGCGACGCCGCTGAAATCCTCGACCGCGAAGACGCGCGTGGTGCCGCCGCCACTGCCGGTGACGCCCGGCCCCTTGTCGTCGTCACCGAAATTGAGCGAACAGGCCGATAACCCGGTGAGCAGTGCGATGGCGATGGTGCGCATGAGTCGATCCCCCCATATCGTGTATTGCAATGACAATACACCAACACGCGCCAGGCTCAACCAAAAACGGCCTCACCCAAAAAGCGGCTCTCACGAAAAAGGGCGATCCCGCAGGACCGCCCCTCTTCTCAAACCGCGTTACCCGAATAATCAGGCGGCGGGCTTGTCCTTGTTATAGATCACGGCGGCGGCGTTCAGGATCTTGAGGATCTTTTCCTGCGCGGTCGGTTCGTCGGTGCCGTCCATCGCCGCGAGTTCGCGGGCGAGGCGGCTCGATGCGGCCTCGAAGATCTGGCGTTCGGAATAGCTCTGCTCGGGCTGATCGTCGGCGCGGAACAGGTCGCGGACGACTTCGGCGATCGACACCAGGTCGCCCGAATTGATCTTCGCCTCATATTCCTGCGCGCGACGCGACCACATGGTGCGCTTGACCTTGGGCTTGCCCTTGAGCGTGTCCATCGCCT
>JAPKCG010000116.1 GCA_028823055.1 Sphingomonas bacterium | reverse complement strand
CAAGCGCGCGCGCTTCGACCGGGGCGAGATCGACGGCGATGGCAACCCCACTTCCCCCTTCGGCGCGGGCTATGCCGGTGGCGGCGGGGGCGGTTTCGCGGGCGGTCGCGCGCGTCCCGGCGGCCAGAACGCCGGTTTTTCGAGCCAGGGCTTCGAATTCGGTGGCGACAACGCCGACATGGGCGACATTTTCGAAGGGCTGTTCGGCGGCCGCCAGTCGCGTGGCGGCGGTTTTGCGAGTGGCTTCGGTCGGTCCGCTCCCCCGCAAAAGGGCGCCAGTATCACCTATCGCCTCGCCGTCCCCTTCGTCGATGCCGCGACGCTCGCACCACAGCGCGTGACGCTCGCCGATGGCAAGACGATCGACCTCAAACTGCCCGCAGGCGTCGAAACCGGCACGCAGATGCGCCTTGCGGGCAAGGGCGAACAGGGGCCGGGCGGCCCCGGCGATGCAACCGTGTCGATCGAGGTACAGGGCCATCGTTTCTTTACCCGCGATGGCGATGACGTTCGGCTCGATCTGCCGATCACGCTCAGGGAAGCCGTCCTCGGCGCCCCCGTCCGCGCACCCACCGTCGATGGCGCGGTGATGCTGACGATCCCCGGCGGCACGTCATCGGGCAGGACGCTCCGCCTCAAGGGCAAGGGCTTTCATAAAAAGGGTGGCGGTCGGGGCGATCAACTCGTGACGCTCCAAATCGATATTCCCGCCGATAACAAGGCGTTGACCGACTTCGTCGAAACGTGGGAGGCACCGGGGAACCCACGTGGCCCCATGGGAGTCTGACCTGACGTGATCGACGAACAAATTGACACCGGCGACCGCCTGACCCCCGAACAGCGCGGTCGCCACCACGCCCGTGCGCAGTTCGATCGACAACTCGCCCGCGTCAAACCCGGCAGCTACGCATTCGAGGTTCTCAAACGCGCCGCGCTGGGCGTCTACACGAACGGTTTCATGTACGCGGGCAACCTAGCCTATCTCGCGCTGATGACGGTGTTCCCCTTCTTCATCGTTGCCGCCGCAGTCCTCTCAATCCTCGGCCAGAGTTCGGAGACGCAGCGCGCGGTCGCCAGTTTCCTCCAGGTCCTGCCCCCGAACGTCAGCGACATCCTCCGCAAACCGATCGCCGACGTGATCAGCGCGCGGCAGGGCGGGCTGCTCTGGCTCGGCGGCCTTGTCGGGCTGTGGACCGTGGGCAGCTTCGTCGAAACGATCCGCGAAATCTTCCGCCGCGCTTATGGGACGAAGGCGACGGCGGCCATGTGGCGCTCTCGCCTCGGCCTCAGCCTCGCAATCGTCGGCTCGGTCGTGCTGACGCTGATCTCCTTCCTCGTTCAGGGCATCCTGACCGCGGCGCAGCAATTCATCTATCGCCTGCTCCCCTTCGCGGAAAACGCCGCCGGGTGGCTCGGGATCGCGCGGATCGTGCCGGGCGTCGTGATGTTCGGCGCGCTGTTCCTGCTCTTCTATTCGGTCACCCCGTCGAAATATCGCTATACGTCGAGCCGCAAATGGCCGGGCGCGCTGTTCACGACGGTCTGGTGGGTCAGCATGACCGCGGGGCTGCCGCTCGTGCTGTCGTCGCTTGGCGGTTATGACCTGACCTATGGCAGCCTGGCGGGCGTCGTCGTCATGCTGCTGTTCTTCTATCTGATCGGGCTGGGCCTCGTATTTGGCGCGCACCTCAACGCGGCACTAGCCGAACCCCCCGAAGCGGCGCTAGAGCCGCAGACTGTGAACAAGGAGGCAGTGGCGGCGTGAGCGGATTGATGGCGGGAAAACGCGGGCTGATCATGGGGCTCGCCAACGACAAATCGCTGGCTTGGGGCATTGCGAAGAAACTGTCCGAAGCGGGCGCGGAGCTCGCCTTCAGCTATCAGGGCGCGGCGATGAAAAAGCGGGTCCGCCCGCTCGCCGAACAGCTCGGCGTCGCGCGCCTGTTCGATTGCGACGTCGGCGACATGGCCTCGCTCGACCAGACCTTCGCCGACCTCGCCAGTGAATGGCCGACGATCGATTTCGTCGTCCACGCGATCGGCTTTTCGGACAAGAGCCAGCTGCGCGGGAAATTCTACGACACAACGCTCGACAATTTCCTGATGACGATGAACATCTCCGCCTATTCGCTCGTCGCGGTGGCGCAGCGCGCGCGCGCGATGATGCCCGATGGCGGATCGATCCTGACGCTGACCTATTACGGCGCGGAAAAGGTCATCCCGCACTACAACGTCATGGGCGTCGCCAAGGCCGCGCTCGAAACCAGCGTCAAATATCTCGCGGTCGATCTCGGCCCCGAAAATATCCGCATCAACGCGATCTCGGCCGGCCCCATCCAGACGCTCGCCGCGCGCGGCATCGGCGATTTCAACTATATCCTCAAATGGAACGAGCTGAATTCTCCGCTGCGCCGCACCGTCACGATCGAGGATGTCGGCGGCGCCGGCCTCTACATGCTCAGCGACCTGTCGAGCGGCGTCACCGGCGAAATCCACCACGTCGATGCCGGGTACAACGTCATCGGCATGAAGGCGGAGGATGCACCGGATATCGCGCTGGCCTGAGAGGATAAATCTCTTGCAGGGCACGATCTGTTCCGGGCTATCGCCGGCGGGACCGGCGATTACCGGGCATCAGGTCAACGGCTGGCTATTCTGGTTCTATCGAGACGAATCCGGGCGACGTGTTGTTGCCGACACGCGCAGGAAACACTGATGCCGACAATCTTCGCTATCGACGGCTATCGGTTCCATTTCTACTCGAACGAAGGTGACCCACGCGAACCCGCGCATGTCCATGCGGCAAAGCGCGGCGTTGGCGATGCAAAGGTCTGGCTTTATCCCGAACCGGTTTTCGCCTATTACCGCGGCTTCGATGCGCGCACGCAACGGTGGACTCTACAATAGTGTACGCGCGCAAAACTGAGATCGAGACGGCGTGGCATGAGCATTTCGGCACGGGCATCTAGCGTTGATTTCGACGACGATCAGATGTGGGTTCGACTCGACGACGGGCGCACGCTCGCCGCAGAAGTTGGCGATTTCGTGTAAGAGTCGTCAAATTTGCCTCTTTTTTGGGCAGTTTCCCGCATGAGCTTCAACAGTTTCGGCCATATGTTCCGCTTCACGACCTGGGGCGAAAGCCACGGTGCCGCGATCGGGGCGGTTGTCGATGGGTGCCCGCCGGGAATCGCGATCGATGAGACCGCCATCCAGCCGTGGCTCGACAAGCGCCGCCCCGGCACAAGCCGCTTCACGACGCAGCGGCGTGAGCCCGATCAGGTCCGCATCCTGTCGGGCGTGTTCGACGGCAAGACGACGGGCACCCCGATCAGCCTGATGATCGAGAATGTCGATCAGCGGTCGAAGGATTATTCCGACGTCGCCAAGGCCTATCGCCCCGGCCATGCCGATTACGCCTATGACGCCAAATACGGCTTTCGCGATTATCGCGGCGGTGGTCGCTCCTCCGCGCGCGAAACCGCGAGCCGGGTCGCGGCGGGTGCGGTCGCGCGCCTCGTCATTCCGCAAGTCCGCGTCCGTGCGTGGGTCGAGGCGATCGGTGGCGATGCCATCGACTATGCCGCGTTCGACGATGCGCTGATCGACACCAACCCGTTCTTCTGCCCCGACCCCGCCGCCGCCTTGCGTTGGGAGGCAAAGGTCGACGCCGCGCGTAAATCCGGCTCGTCGCTCGGCGCGGTCATCGCGTGCGAGGCGACCGGCGTCCCTGCCGGCTGGGGGGCGCCGCTTTATGCCAAGCTCGACGCCGAACTCGCGCACGCCTGTATGGGCATCAACGCGGTCAAGGGCGTCGAGATCGGCGACGGCTTCGGCGCGGCGGCGCTGACGGGCGAACAGAATGCCGATCCGATGCGCCCCGGTGCCGACGGGGACGGCCCCGATTTCCTCGCCAATCACGCGGGCGGGATCGCGGGCGGCATTTCGACGGGTCAGCCGATACGCTTGCGCGTCGCGTTCAAACCGACCAGTTCGATCCTGACCCCCGTCGAAACGATCACGCGCGAGGGGGAAGCGACCGAACTCGCGACCAAGGGGCGGCACGACCCGTGTGTCGGCATCCGCGGCGTTCCCGTCGTCGAAGCGATGGTTGCGCTCGTGCTGGCCGACCAATATCTGCTCCATCGCGGCCAATGTGGATCGGCATAGTCTAATTAAATCAATAGCTTACTCAACTCGTCGCACCCCCGGCTCACCTCGGGGACAACCCGGTTGAATCGAGCGATCAATCCCGGAACGGACCTTCATGGCCGCGTGTTCTTTCCTCGTCACTGTAGGAGAATGACAATGCGCACGATGATGACAATGGCCGCCGCGATCGCGATGGCGACATCCGGTGCCGCGCTGGCGCAGACCAGCCCGCAGACCCAGACCAATCCACAAACCACGATGGATCACGGCGCCCATGCCGATAAGGACAAGAGCGCGGTCGATGATGTGATGACTCCGGCCCCCGCGCCCACGACGATGCCCGACGCCGCGCCAACCGATCCGGCCGCTGCGCCACCGGCGGGTGACGGATCGATGGCGACCGATCCCGACGCGATGTCGGACCCCGCGTCGGAGCCCGCCACGTCCCCGGACCCGGCACCCCAGCCGACGCCGCGATAACCGTTACGGGCCAGTCACTACGGCCTATGGGGCGGGTGCTTCCTTCGGGCGGCACCCGCCCCTTTCGCATCAATCGGCGAAGGGATCGCGGACCAGGATCGTGTCCTCCCGCTCCGGGCTCGTCGACACCAACGCGACGGGGCAGCGGATCAGCTCTTCGATCCGGCGGATATATTTGATCGCTGCCGCGGGCAGCTCGGCCCAGCTGCGCGCACCGGCGGTCGATCCCGACCAGCCCTCGATCTCCTCGAAGATCGGCTCGACCAGCGCCTGGTCGGCGGCATGGGCGGGGAAATAGTCGATCGCCTCGCCGCGCAGCAGGTATCCGGTGCAGATCTTCACGACATCGAACCCATCGAGCACGTCGATCTTGGTCAGCGCGATGCCGGTGATCCCGCCGACCGCCGCCGACTGCCGTACCAGCACCGCATCGAACCAGCCGCAGCGCCGCTTGCGCCCCGTGACGGTGCCGAACTCATGCCCCCGCTCGCCCAGCCGCTGTCCGGTCTCATCCTCCAGCTCGGTCGGGAACGGCCCCGATCCGACGCGCGTCGTATACGCCTTGGCGATGCCCAGCACGAAGCCGACGCCCGACGGCCCGATCCCCGACCCCGCCGCCGCCGCGCCCGCGACGGTGTTCGACGAGGTGACGAACGGATAAGTGCCGTGATCGATGTCGAGCAGCACGCCCTGCGCCCCTTCGAACAGGATCCGCTTGCCCGCGGCCCGCGCCTCGTTGAGATCGCGCCAGACGGGTTTGGCGAAGGGCAGCACGAACGCCGCGATCTCCGACAGCTCCGCTACCAACGCCGCACGGTCGATCGGCGGCTGGCCGAACCCCGCCCGCAACGCATCGTGATGCGCGCACAACCGGTCGAGCTGCGGCCCGAGGTCATCGAGATGCGCCAGATCGCACACCCGGATCGCACGCCGCCCGACCTTGTCCTCATATGCCGGGCCGATCCCGCGCCGCGTCGTCCCGATCTTGCCCGCGCCCGACGCATCCTCGCGCAGCGCATCGAGATCGCGATGGAATGGCAGGATCAGCGGGCAATTGTCCGCGATCCGCAGCGTTTCGGGCGTCGCGGTCACGCCCTGCTCGCCCAGTCGTGCGATCTCCGCCTTCAAGGCCCAGGGATCGAGCACCACGCCATTGCCGATCACCGACGGCGTGCCACGCACGATCCCCGATGGCAGCAGCGACAGCTTGTACGTCTTGTCGCCGACGACCAGCGTGTGGCCGGCATTGTGCCCCCCCTGAAAGCGGACGACCATGTCGGCGCGCTCGGCGAGCCAGTCGACGATCTTGCCCTTGCCCTCATCGCCCCATTGCGCGCCGATGACTGCTGTATTTGCCATGATATGATTCTCCGCCTGCCGGGCGAACCCACGCGACCTTCGACAGGACTCGACGCGAGGGTGGTTCAACGAGAATGCGGGGCGCGCCTAGCTGCCCCGCACGGTGGGTGTCAATCGTTCAGCGCTTGGGCCGCGCCGTCGATCCACAGATGCGTCGCAAGCTGAGCCTGGGGCGTATCCTCGTCGTCCAGCCCCGCGACGGTGACCCAGCCATCGGCCCGCATCGCCGCGCCGACCGCCGCATCCGTCCCGATCGGCAGAAACAGCCGCCGCCGTTCCCCCGTTCCCGCCTGCGCCAGGATCGCATCGGCGAAGATCGAAAAGCCGGTCGCGCGCTCCTCGCTGCCATCCTCGTGCATGACGGTGTACGTCCCGCCGCGTCCGACCTCACGCACCGCGCCCGCGACGAACAGCGAAAAGCCGAGCCATGTCTGATATTCAAACCCATGCCGCTCGGTCGGATCGAGCGTCATCGCGACATCGTTGCCGAGCGAGGCGGCGATCGCTTCGAGCCCCGCGATCCGCGACGCCAGCACATCGCCGGTGTCGAAGCTGCGCAACCGTTCGAGCGCCGTTGCAAACGGCCCCGCCGCCTCGATCAGCGGCAGATACTCCGGCGCGATCTCGGCGACCGCACCTGCATCTTTGGCATCAAGACGATCACGCAACGCATCGATCCGCTCCGCCGCCACCGGTAGCGCCCCTGCCGCCAGCGTATCGACCAGATCGGGCAAGGTGAAATCGACCGAGAGCCCCTGCGCCCCCGCCGCGCCGAGTCCCTCGACCGCGACACCGACGATCTCCCGCGCCGCCGCCACCGAATCGAGTCCGATCAGCTCACAACCGATCTGTCGCCATTCGCGTGCCGGGTTAAGCTCGGACGCGCGCAGCTTGATAACGCTGCCCGCATAGCAGAGCCGAACCGGGCGCGGGTGATGCCCCATCCGCGTCGCCGCGATCCGCGCGATTTGCGCGGTGAGGTCGGGGCGGATCGCCAGGCTGCGCTGCGACACCGGATCGACGAAGCGTACCGCATCGGTCAGCCCGCCCGCCTTCAGCCGCGCACCAAGCCCGTCGGCATATTCGGCAAGCGGCGGGTCGGCCCGCTCGTAACCGTGGCTGCGCGCGACATCGAGCACGCGCGCCTCAACCGCGCTCGCCGCATCGGCATGCGGCGGCAGGGTATCGCGAAATCCTTGGGGGAGCAGGGGCGTCATGCGACGCCCCCTAGCATCGTGTCATCAGAACGACAGCCCCATCGCGGTCTTGACGCCCGGCAAAGCCCGGACGGTCGCGAGCAGCTCCTTCGTCACCGGCTCATCCACCGACAGCAGCAACACCGCCTCGCCGCCCGCACTACGCCGCCCGAGATGGAAGGTGCCGATATTGACCCCCGCTTCGCCCAGCGTCGTGCCAAGCCGTCCGATGAAACCCGGCGCATCCTCGTTGACGACATAGAGCATCGGCCCCGCCAGATCGGCCTCGATCTTGACCCCGAACAGCTCGACGAGCCGCGGTGCCTGATCGCCGAACAATGTCCCCGCGACCGATCGTTCGCCATCGGCGGTCGACACGGCGACGCGGATCAACGTGTGATAGTCGCCCTCGCGCTCGGTTCGGATTTCACGCACTTCGATCCCGCGGTCGCGGGCCAGCAGCGGCGCGTTGACCATGTTGACCGTTGCGGTCTGCGTCGCGAGAAAACCCGACAGCACGGCGCTGGTGACGGGCTTCTGATTGAGCTGCGCCGCCGCGCCCTCGCTGTGAATCGAAATCCGCGTGATCGCGCCGTGCGACAACTGCCCGACCATGCTGCCCAGCTTTTCGGCCAGCGCCATGTACGGCTTCAACCGCGGCGCTTCCTCGGCGCTGAGGCTGGGCATGTTGAGCGCGTTGGTGACGCCGCCCGACACCAGATAATCCGCCATCTGTTCGGCGACCTGGATCGCGACATTGACCTGCGCCTCACTCGTCGATGCGCCCAGATGCGGGGTCGAGACGAAATTGGGCGTCCCGAACAGCGGCGATGCCTTGGCAGGCTCCTCCACGAACACGTCGAGCGCCGCGCCGCCGATATGCCCCGAATCGAGCCCTTCCTTCAGCGCCGCCTCGTCGATCAGCCCGCCGCGCGCGCAGTTGATGATCCGCACGCCCTGCTTGGTCTTGGCGAGGTTCTCCTTCGACAGGATGTTGCGCGTCTGATCGGTCAGCGGCGTATGCAGCGTGATAAAATCCGCACGGGCCAGCAACGTATCGAGATCGACCTTCTCGACCCCCATCTCCAGCGCGCGTTCGGGGGTGAGGAACGGATCATAGGCGACGACCTTCATCCTGAGGCCCAGCGCGCGGTCAGCCACGATGCTGCCGATATTGCCCGCACCGATCAGGCCCAGCGTCTTGCTGGTCAGCTCCACCCCCATGAAACGGTTCTTCTCCCACTTGCCCGCCTGCGTCGACGCGTCGGCCTCGGGCAGCTGGCGCGCGAGTGCGAACATCAACGCGATGGCGTGTTCGGCGGTCGTGATCGAATTGCCGAAGGGCGTGTTCATGACGACCACGCCCTTCGCGCTCGCGGCGGGGATATCGACATTGTCGACGCCGATCCCCGCGCGCCCGATGACCTTGAGGTTGGTCGCGGCATCGAG
>JAPKCG010000581.1 GCA_028823055.1 Sphingomonas bacterium | reverse complement strand
CCCTTAACGGGTCCGGCTCGTTCGTCATGATCGCGCGGAATATCGGGTCGGACACCATGCTCGCGAAGATCATCGATCTTGTCGCCAAGGCACAGCGCAGCAGGGCGCCGATTCAGGCGTTGGTCGATCGGGTCGCGGGCTGGTTCGTCCCAATAGTTGTCGCCATCGCGGTCTGCGCGTTCGCCGGATGGCTGACCTTCGGCCCGCCGCCATCCTTGGCCCATGGCATCGTAGCGGCGGTAAGCGTTCTGGTTATCGCCTGCCCTTGTGCGCTGGGCCTCGCCACGCCGATGTCGATCATGGTGGCGACGGGGCGTGGCGCGCGTTCGGGTGTCTTGGTTCGCGACGCCGAGGCGCTTGAACGATTGACCTCGGTCGATGTGCTGATCGTTGACAAGACCGGAACCCTGACGGAAGGCCGGCCATCATTGTCCAATGTCGTCGCGGTGGAAGGCGCTGATCAGGCTGAAATTCTGTCGCTTGCCGTGTCGCTTGAACGCGGCTCTGAACATCCGTTGGCCGATGCCATTGTCGCCGGTGCCCGCGATCGGGGGATCGCGCCGGAAGACACCACTGAATTCGAAGCGATCACCGGTAAGGGGGTACGCGGGATGGTCACGGGCCGCTCCGTCGGTCTCGGCAGCGCGGCACTCATGCGAGATCTTTATGTGGAACTTGGCGGGCTCGGTGATACCGCCGAACAACTCCAGATCGAGGGGAAGACGGTCATGTTCGTCTCGGTCAATGGCCGGGCGGTGGGACTTGTCGCGGTGACGGACGCGATCAAACCGTCGACAGGCCCCGCGATCGATGCGCTCAAAGCTTCCGGCATTCGCGTGATCATGGCAACCGGAGATAGTCAGCGATCCGCCGACGTCGTGGCCCGTGATCTCGATATAGACGAGGTGCGGGGAGGGCTTATGCCTGAGGAAAAGCACGCGCTGGTATCGGATCTAAGGGAAGCGGGCCAATCCGTTGCAATGGTTGGCGACGGAGTGAACGACGCACCGGCCCTGGCGGCGGCGGATGTGGGTATCGCCATGGGAACCGGGGCCGATGTCGCGATGGAAAGCGCGGGCATAACCTTGTTGTCCGGTGATCTCATGGGCATTGTCCGGGCGCAGCGCCTGGCGCTCGTGACCATGCGCAATATCAGACAGAATTTGTTCTTTGCGTTCGCCTACAACATGATCGGCGTGCCGGTCGCCGCCGGGGTTCTCTATCCTCTGTTTGGTGTACTGCTTTCTCCGATTCTGGCGGCGGCGGCGATGAGTTTGTCGTCGGTCTCGGTGATCGCCAACGCGTTGCGGCTCCGGCGTTTGAAGCTCGACGGTTAACCAGTATCTGTCCGGCCGACCTCGTGGGCTACCAAGGCACCCCGATCTGATCGGAGGGGTTCGCGACCAGATCGGCGAGCTCGGGCCAACCCTCAACGGCTTGCCTGGTTTCGGCGAAATTTTGGAGTTTCAGGCGACCATCGGCCCATAGAGGTGTGCCGTCGATGGTGACGGTCGGGTCCAGCACCATCCAGCAGATCTCACCAGAGGCGTAGGCGCCGCAGGTGTGGATGTGAAGGAAGCGTGGGTTCATGAACACCGTATTCGACCAACGGTCGGGATCACCCGCCGCGTCGGCGGTGTAGGCCGTTCCGGGGTGAATACCCGCGTGCCAGGAATGCACGAAATTGGGGTCGATACCGAAGAGATCGGCGACTCTTTTATAATGAGCCTCGATCTGGCCGACGACCGTGGGGTCGCCCGGAAAACCATCGATCCTGCCGCCGGCGACATCGACGAAGACG
>JAPKCG010000580.1 GCA_028823055.1 Sphingomonas bacterium | reverse complement strand
GTTTTGCCCGTTGGGTGCGGTGATGCCGAGCGTGGGCGCGACAAAGCGATTATAATTGACGAGAAACGGAATGCCGGTGACGCCGGGCTTGTTACCGACCGCAAGCAGATCGGAAGGGGCCGAGGTTTCGCGCGCACGGGTGTAATCGGCACCGATATCGATCGTCAGCGCATCGTCGGGTTGGATGCGCAGCTTGGCCCGGACGACCTGAGCCGACCGATCGCCTTGTGTGTCCCCATCGAGGAGCCGTTTGACATAGCCGTCGCGGTTCAGTGATGCCGCCGACAAACGCAGCGCGACCTTGTCCTTGACGATCGGCAGGTTGATCGCGCCCTTGACGTCGATTCTGCTGAAGCGGCCAACGGTGCCTTCCAACCTACCTTCTATATTGTTCAGGTCAGGCTGGCCGGTTGTGATCAGGACCGCGCCACCGATCGTGTTCTTGCCGAACAACGTCCCCTGTGGCCCGCGCAAAACCTGCACCGAGTCGATGTCGACCGCATCAAGGACGCCGCCGATCGAGCGCGCATAATAGACATCGTCAACATAGAAACCGACGCCCGGGTCGGAGAAAATCGCGAAGTCGTTCTGACCGACGCCGCGGATGAAAACTGTTGCGTTATAATTTCCCCCGGACAGCGCCGCAGCACCGTCGAAGCGGACATTCGGCGTGTATTTTGCGATTTCATCGAGCGTCGCGACACTGCGATCCTGGAGCGCGGCCCCGTTGAAGGCGGTGATCGCAACGGGGACGTCCTGCAATCGTTCGTTGGTCCGCCGCGCTGTGACGACGATATCGTTGCCCGGATCGGGTCGGTCTGCTGCGGTGTCGGGAGCGCTCGCCGCCGGTGCGTCATCCTGACCGGCCTGCTGCGCCCAGGCGCTACCCGGGAGCATTACTGCGGCGGTAGCGGTGGCCGCTAAGAACCATGATTTCTTCGCCATCTGATCATCATCCCCTTCTGCCCGTATCGGCGCCAAATTCGCGCCTTCGTACGGATGACCGCTCGCATCGAATGCGCGAGTCGTTATGTCATAAAGCTATATTCCCGTTGTGAAGCGAACAGTCAATAAGCTATTTCATATAACAAATATGGCGCACGAGACCGTCGCTCTCATTTCTTTGATGCCCGTTTTTGTTGGTGCGTCCGTAACTGATCTGGGCTCTGTCAGACCAATGTGGCAGGTCGGGGTAGGGGCTGATAGCGAGCTGCAATGAGCCGAAAATCCCGTGCGAAGCCGCCAAGCGCGTTTCGCTGCTTCAATTCGTCACCTCAGGTAATCCGCCTCGTGGGGATGATGTACGTCCGCTTCCCGCTATCGCTGCGTAACGTAGAGGATCTGCTGTTCGAAAAACCCGTGATAAAGACGCGGCGCTCACCTTTATGAAGAAGGCGCTCAAGCGCCACGGCTCGCCAGCCGCGATCACAACCGACGGGCTGCGCTCGTACCGCGCCATGAACCGCTCCGGGTCTGCCGGAGGCCTTGGGTTGTGACTCACGCTGCCATATCGATGTTGTCTGCGGCAGCGTAATATTGATCTTCAGCTTCGGCAGGCGGGATGTTTCCGATGGGGTCCAGCAGCCGACGATGGTTGAACCAGTCGACCCATTCCGTCGAGGGGCACTACATTGCTCCGGGCAAGCCGCAGCAGAATGGCTTTGTGGAATCGTTCAATGGTCGCTTGCGCGACGAGTGTCTGAACGAGCACCTGTTCGCATCGCTGGCTGCAGCGAGACGGATCATCGAGGCATGGCGGACGGACTACAACACCGTGCGTCCGCACAGCAGCCTTGGCGGGTTG
>JAPKCG010000579.1 GCA_028823055.1 Sphingomonas bacterium | reverse complement strand
TCAGGAGATTCTAAGTGCACCATAGACGCATTCGAGCGGGCAATTCGAAAACCAGCTATCACGCGCCAGGCGTGTATTTCGACTCCAGCAAAGCGGTTGTTGCCGGTGATCAAGTCTTCGTCGTGGGTTGCACAGGCCTGGAACTTGACGGTAGCGGATTTGTCGGGCAAGGCGACCCAGCGGCCCAGGCCGAGGCGGCGATGGCCAGCCTGCGAACCCTGGTTGAAGAGGCCGGGGCGCGCCTGGAAGATGTCTGCCTGATCAATACCTTCACCACCCGCCATGAGTATAGAGCTCTGATCTATCCAGTCATCGGCCGGCATCTGCAGGGGGTGAATCCCGTATCCACGGGGGTCGTCGTAGCAGACCTCGCCGCCCCTTACCTTGATTTCGAGATCGATGCGTGGGTCGTGATTCCACGGGATCGCGAGGAAGGACACGAACGCTTCCGGCTAACCAATGCGCGGGGCGGCTTCCTCATGCCGAATATCGACTACCCCAATGCGCGCGTGATCAAGGCGAACGATCACCTCTTTCTACAGGGCCAGACGGGCATGAGCCTGGACGGTCGCCGCTTCGACGGTGCGGGCGATCCGGCCCGGCAGGCCGAGGTGGCCATGCAGAACGTCCACACGCTGCTGGCCGATGCGGGTGCTTCTATAAAGGATGTCTGCAAGATCACGACCTATCTGACCGACGCGGCCGACACGCCTCGCATCGATGCTGTTCTCGCCGAGCATCTGTCAGCGGTACGTCCTGTGGTGACCAGCACCATCGTCAAAGACCTGGCGCGCCCCGAGCTGAATTTCGAGATCGACATCCACGCGATTCGGCGCACCGGGGCTGATCACGAACGTCGCCCCCTTGCCGATGACTGCCTGCTGGCCGCGTGGCCACAGAGTCGCTCCGTTCGGGCCGGTAAGTTCCTTTTCATTCAGGGCCAGAGTGGTGTCGCCCTCGACGGCGGCGGCTTCAGCGGCAAGGGGGATCCAGGCATGCAGACCGAGCAGGCGATGCAGAATGTCAGGGTTGTCGTCGAAGAAGCGGGTGGCAGCTTGGAGGACATCTGCAAGATCACGACGAACCTCACGGACGTGGCGTATCGATCTGCTGTCTATCCTGTTTTGGGAGAGCATCTGAGGGGCGTGCATCCCGTCTCGACGGGCCTGGTGATGAAGGCTCTGCCTCGTCCCGAGATGGACGTACTCGTCGACATCTTCGCCGTCATCGACTAGACCTCAATCGCGCCGACAGAGCTAAGAATCCCTCAGGTTCTCAGCGAAGTCCCCGCAGCGTCATACAAGCACTAATGCAAAGGAGTATTGGGGGCGCAGTACCTCGGAGGCCAATTATCCCCCGCAGGCGCAAGACCCGCAGTACACTCCTATACGCCGATGCCGAACTGCTCTTCAAAATCCGTCCATATATCCGCCGGGATCTCCTGCGTCGCCGCGTCATAGGCGTCCTGGAGTTGGTGCCGGTCGGCCGGGCCGCTCATGACGATGCCGTCGATCGGCGCGTCGAGGCAGAACTGCATGGCGAGGTGTTTGATGTCGACGTCTTGCTCTTGGCACCACTGCCACATCGCGTGCGCGCGCGGTTCATCGGCGCGGTTGGGCTCGATGCCGGTTAGCCGCCCCATGCCGAAAACACTGGCGAGAATTAGCCCGGTGCCGTGTTTCTTGGCCAGGTGCATCGTCGTGCGACTGACGGATTGGTCGAGCAGGGTGTAGTCGAGGAAGGTCAGCACGATTTCGGCGTGGCCGGCTTCGATGGCGGCCTTGTGAAATTCGTGTTGGCGGACCCC
>JAPKCG010000578.1 GCA_028823055.1 Sphingomonas bacterium | reverse complement strand
ATGCCGAAGGCCAGCGACGGGATGAGATAATTCTGCGTGTAGGTGCCGAAATTGCCGCTCTGGCCGTTGATCGACTCGAAGCCGCGCTGCGGATTGACGTAGGTGACGCCGGTCCGCATCACGGCGGTGCCCTGCTCGAACAGGATGTCCGTGTCAGCCGTGCCGCGCTGGAAGCCACCGGCGAGGGCCGACGTGCTGAGCGCCGCCGAAGCCAGGGACGCGCCGAGAATCGTTGTCAGAAAAGTTCGCAATGGAATCCCCCCACTCTTGTTGAACTTCCGCGGGAACCCAGCCGCTGAAAGTTGACGCAAACGTAAACGATAAATTCGCGGTCCGGAACTCCCCGGTTGCAACACCGGGGCGATTGCGACGCTTCCGCCACAGCGGCGATCATAGCCGGCGAAGCCTGCGCAAGCCTTTGCACATTCTGCTTTTTCGCGTGGGGGAACGGGGAGTTACGTAGGGAGAGATCGGCGCGCGCACGGCACGAGGAGACAAAATCGTGTCTCGAGCGTGTCATAAATACGACAGATCGCGGGCTCGGCGCCAAGGGCCGGATGATACCGGGCATTGCAGGAGCATGGCGCCCCCTTGCGAGGACATGCCGTGCTCCGAATTATAAAGCTACTGCAGCCGTTCGAGCGCGGCCGACAGCTTGTCGGCCTCGATCCGGTAGCCTTCGCGCTTCTCGCGCTCCTGCTCGACGATCTCGTCAGGCGCGTTGGCGACGAACTTCTGGTTGGAGAGCTTGCGGTCGATCCGCTCGATCTCGCCGAGAGCCTTGTCGCGGGCCTTGCCAAGGCGGCTGCGCTCGGCGGCGACGTCGATGAGCCCGGCCAGCGGCAGGGCGAAGCTGCCCCCCGCCGCCAGGATCTGCGCCGACTGTTCCGGCGCGGTCTCCGCGGTGACGATGGTCGCCAGCCGCGCCAACCGTTTCACCGCGGCGCCGTGCCGCTCCAGCCGCGCCGCGGTCGCCGCATCAGGCGCCACCGCCACGAGATCGGCCTCGGTCGCCGCCGGCACGTTCATCTCGGACCGCACCGAGCGGATCTCCGACACCACCTCGATCAGCCAGTTGATGTCGTCCGCTGCATCGCGGTCGGCGAAGTCGAGCACCGGCCAGGCCGCATGGCACAGCAGCGAAGCGCGTTCGCCGGCGGCGGTCACCCGCCACAGCTCCTCGGTGATGAACGGCATGAACGGATGCAGCAGCGCGTAGATCCGATCGAGGACCGAACCCATGACGTGCCGCACCTCGTTGGCCGCGGCCTCGTCGCTGCCCATCAGGGCCGGCTTGGCGAGCTCCACATACCAGTCGCAGAACAGGTTCCAGACGAAGCGGTAGAGCGTCGCGGCCGCCTCGTTGAAGCGGTAGGCCGCGATGGCGGTCTCGGTCTCGGCGATGGTGCGGCCGAGTTCGGTCACGACCCAGCGGATCAGCGGCAGCGAGAGCTGCGACGGATCGAGCGTGCCGCCGTGCACGGCGCCGTTCATCTCGGCGAAGCGAGTCGCATTCCACAACTTGGTGCCGAAGTTGCGATAGCCGGCGATGCGCTGCGGATCGAGCTTCACGTCGCGTCCCTGCGCCGCCATGATCGCCAGGGTGAAGCGCAGGGCATCGGCGCCGTATTTTTCGATCAGGTCGAGGGGATCGATGACGTTGCCCTTAGACTTCGACATCTTCGCGCCGGTCTTGTCGCGCACCAGCGCGTGGACATAGACCGTCTCGAAGGGCTCGCGTCCCATGAATTCGAGGCCCATCATCATCATCCGGGCGACCCAGAAGAAGATGATGTCGAAGCCGGTGACG
>JAPKCG010000115.1 GCA_028823055.1 Sphingomonas bacterium | reverse complement strand
TTCAGCCTTGTGCGGATCGACAGGTCAATCCGGGGCCAGGTGCGAACGAAATTGTGACGGTCCTCAACCTTCGGCTCAACGAAGACGGCACGCTCGCGGCGACGCCGAAAATGGTGCGGCAATCGGGCGTGACGGGCGAAAACGATCGTTATTCGCAGCGTGTCGTCGATCTGGGGGTCGCCGCGTTCAAGGGATGTTCGCCGCTACGCCTGCCAGCCGAATATTATTCGACGCCAGCGGGTGGGTGGAACAACATCAATTATAACTGGCAGCTGCGGTGAACCGGGCTGCGACCGGGACGGCTGCCGTGCGCGAACGCGCGATGGCAGCGCAGGCGAGGATAATCGTGTAGAGGATGCGTATGAACCGTTTTGCCTGGATCGCCCGACTGGCGCTGATCGCGACTGCCGCTGCCGCTGCGCCCGTTGCGGCGCAGATGCCTGCCCCAGCCACCACGGCGGCAACGCCCGCGCAGGATCAGGCACCGCCACCGCTCGAAGTGTCGGTGACGGGCGGCGTTTCCGCGCCGATGCCGATCGCGATCCCCGCGATGCCGACCAATGCGGTGATTTCGACGCCCGCCGGAACGACCGACGATCTGGGACGCAAATTGTCCGATATCGTCACTAACGACCTGAAGAACAGTGGATTGTTTTCGCCGCTCAGCCCCGCGCAGTTGCGCAGCGTGATCTTTCCCGAAGTGACCGCGCCCGCGTTCGATTACTGGAATGGGACGGGCGCACAGGCGCTGGTCCAAGGCTTCATCCGCGCCAATGGCGACGGCACGCTGACGGTCGGCTGTTATCTGTACGACGTGTTTTCGAAGATCGAACTCGCGCGGCAAGGCTTCGTCGTGCCGCCGGCCGACTGGCGGCGCGCGGGGCATAAATGCGCCGACATGGTCTATACGCGGCTGACCGGCGAAGGGCCGTATTTCGACAGCCGCATCGTCTATGTCAGCGAAACGGGGCCGAAGACGAAGCGGATCAAGCGGTTGTCGGTGATGGATCAGGACGGGGCCAACCACCGTTTTCTGACCAATGGCCAGTCGATCGTGCTGACGCCGCGGTTCGCGCCGAACCAGCAGACGATCGTCTATATGAGCTATGTCAACGATCGCCCCGCCATCTATGTCTATGACATCGGGTCGGGGCGTCAGCGGCTGGTCGTGCAGAACGTCAATCTGACCTTTGCGCCGCGATTCAGCCCCGATGGCCGCTACATCCTGTTTTCGATGTCGCAGAACGGCAATACCGATGTCTATCGCGTGCCCGCCTCGGGCGGCGCGCCGCAGCGGCTGACCAATTCGCCCGGCATCGATACCGGCGGCAGCTATTCACCCGATGGGTCGAAGATCGTCTTCGAAAGCGACCGGTCGGGTGGCCAGCAGCTCTATGTCATGAACGCCGATGGTTCGAACCAGCAGCGGATCAGTTTTGGCGGCGGGCGCTATGGCACCCCGGTCTGGAGCCCGCGCGGCGACCTGATCGCATTTACCAAATTGGGCGGCGCCTTTCGGATCGGGGTGATGAGCCCGAGCGGCGGGGGCGAGCGATTGTTGACCAATGCGTGGCAGGACGAGGGACCAAGCTGGTCGCCCAACGGCCGCGTCATCACCTTTTTCCGCTCGACACAGGGTGGGTCGGGCAAAGCGGATTTGTGGATGGTCGACCTGACCGGGCAAGTCGAACGCAAGATTCCGACGCCGCTCGACGGATCCGATCCGGCCTGGGGGCCGTTGCGACCGTAAGTTTTAGCCGGGGGGACGACATCACACACACGGGAGAATGCCGATGAAACTATCCACCACCCTTCTCGCCGCGACCGCGCTGATCGCAGTTGCAGGCTGTTCCAAAAAGCGCCCTGAAACGCTGCCGCCCGCGCCGCTGAACGATACGACGCCAGGCACCGTCACACCGCCTGCGCAAAGCGGTTACGGCAACGATGTCGTCCCCGGATCGAGCGCGGATTTCCAGCGATCGGTGACGTCGGATACGGTCAACTTCTCGGTCGATATGTATGATATCGATCCTCAGGCGCGCGCGGTGCTCGACACCCAGGCGGCGTGGCTTGCCAAATACCCGAACGTTCGCGCGACGATCGAGGGGCATTGCGACGAACGTGGTACGCGCGAATATAACCTGGCGCTTGGCGACCGGCGCGCGAATGCGGCGAAGAACTATCTGGTCGCGCGCGGGATCAGCCCCGCGCGGCTGACGACGATCAGCTATGGCAAGGAGCGCCCGGTCGCGATGGGATCGGACGAGGGTGCGTATGCGCAGAACCGGCGTGCGGTGACTGTCGTTCTGAACTGACCGGCACACGCCGGAAAGCGCATTTTCAATAGCTTAATCGACGCCGCCGGAACCGCGATGGTTTCGGCGGCGTTACTTTTCCATGATTCTTGCCCAGCTTGCCGCCGCCGCGTCGCAGACGCCGCCCCCGATCAATCCCTATCAGACAATCGTCACCAAGCTGCACGACGCCGCAAACGGATTTTTTGCGCAGCTGCCCAATATTGGCGGCGCGCTCGTCTTCCTCATCGTCGTGTGGTTCATCGCCAAGCTGATGAAGCGCGGGTTTCGCTCACTGCTCAGGCGGCGCGGGCGGCCAGATCTTGGCGGCGTGCTGGGGTCGCTGTTGTTCGGCGCGATGATGATCCTTGCGGTCTTGTTCGCTGCCGCGATCGTTTTCCCTTCGGTAAATCCGGGTGACATCATCTCCGCGCTCGGCATTGGATCAGTCGCGATCGGGTTCGCGTTCAAGGACATCCTGCAAAACCTGCTCGCGGGCATATTGCTGCTCGTCAATCGCCCGTACAAGCGGGGGGACCAGATCGTGGTCAAGGATTATGAGGGCACGGTCGAGCATATCGAAAGCCGCGCGACATTACTCAAAACCTATGACGGACGGCGCGTCATCATTCCCAATTCGGACGTCTATACCTCCCCCGTCGTCGTCAATACCGCCTATGACCACCGTCGGGATCAATATGACATCGGCATCGGGTATGGCGACAAGCCCGCCGCGACCGCCGAGATATTCCTCGCCGCGATCAGCAAGGTGGAGGGCGTGCTCGCCGATCCCGCGCCAGAAGTGCTGGCCTGGGGGCTCGACGATAATTTCGTCACCTTGCGTGCGCGGTGGTGGACCGATTCGACGCGAACCAATGTCGTTCACATTCGCTCGAAGGTCATCCTCGCGGTCTATGAGATCGCATCCGAACGCGGGATCGACCTGCCCTATCCCACCAGCGTCGTTCTGTTCCACGATCAGACCGAGGAAACCGACGGCGACCGGACGCAGCAGCGCGAAGGCTGGCCAGCCGGGGACAAGCCGCCCAGACCACGCCGTCTCACGCAGCGCGATGTCCCCGTGGAGACGACGTCCGATTAAGCTTGCACCGCCCCTCATCGCGATATAAATATGATATCACTTTAACGGAGGGTATCATGACGGAGCAGGGGACAGGGCTGACGCATTCGCGGGAATGGAAGGCGGCGACCTATAGTGGCTTTCCGCCGCTGATCGTGATCGCGGTGCTGATGGTGATCATCATTGGCTCGATCGTGCAGCTTGCGAGTGACAATTGGCCGCCGATCGTGGCGATCCTGCCCGTCCTCTGCTCCCTGGGCGTCTTATTCGTCGTGCCGGGCTTTTACATGTTGCAGCCGAATCAGGGGGCCGCGATCACCTTGTTCGGAAGTTATCGTGGGACCGACCGGGCATCGGGTCTGCGCTGGGTACTGCCGTGGATGATCCGGCGGCGGATCTCGGTCCGCGCGAACAATGTGATTTCCGAACGGATCAAGGTCAACGATCTGCGCGGCAACCCGATCGAGATGGCCGCGCAAGTCGTCTGGCGCGTCACCGACACCGCGCAGGCGCTGTTCGACATCGACGATTACAAGGCGTTCGTGAATGTCCAGATCGAGGCGGCGGTGCGCACGATCGGCGCGCGCTATCCTTATGACGATTTCACGCATGAGGAAGTGACGCTGCGTGGCAATCACGATCAGGTCGGGGGCGAACTGCTGACCGTGCTGATGGCGCGACTTGCGGTCGCGGGGATCAGCGTCGACGAATGCGGGTTCACGCACCTCGCCTATGCACAGGAGATTGCGGGCGCGATGCTCCGGCGGCAACAGGCCGAAGCGGTCGTCGCGGCGCGGCGGACATTGGTCGAGGGCGCGGTCGGCATGGTCGAGATGGCGCTGGCGCAGCTGAGCGAAAAGAACGTCGTCGAACTCGATGACGAACGCCGTGCGGCGATGGTCTCGAACCTGATGGTCGTGCTGTGCGGGGAACGCGATACGCAGCCGATCGTCAACGCCGGGTCGCTTTACCAGTAATGGCGTCGCCGCCCCGCAAGGCGTTTCCGCTACGTCTCGATCCCGCGCTCTATGCGGCGATCGAGCGAGCGGCGGCGGGTGACCTGAGAAGCGTGAACGCCGAAGTCGAATGCCTGCTGCGCGAGGCGCTGGTGCGTCGCGGCGTCAAACTGGCACCCCCCGAACGCGCACGGCGCGGGCGCCCGCCCAAGGAGAATGACGATGACCAGGGATGATCTCAAAGACTGGGTTCATATTCGCCCCGGTTACTGGTTCGCGCCGAAGCTGTTCGGCTGGGGCGCGACGCCTGTGACCCGGCGGGGGTGGCTGGTGACCGCCGCCTTCATCGCGGTGCTGGTCGCGATCCAGACGGGAACCGAGGGCGCGGCAAGGTGGATCGCATCGATCCTGGCGATTTCGGGCTTTATCGCCATCGTCTGGAAAAAGACCGACGGTGCGTGGAAGTGGCGCTGGGGCAGCGTCGATCGGTGACGATTCAGCCCAGCGCCGCGTCGAGCAATTTGGCAAGGCGCAGGCCGCCCCGTTCGACTTCGAGCCGGGCGACGGGAACGAGCTTCTCGATGTCCTGGTTCGTCAGCGTGATTTTCGTTGGAGAGGGCGCGCAAGGGTCGCCGTGGAGCGCGCTCGTATAGACCGAATCATGCGACACCTGCCACGATTCGCGGCTCCAGTCGGTGACGGTGCCCGCCGCGATTTTCGCGCGCGTCGCGGCGGGGTAGCGGCGGACGAGGCTCGGCCCGCTGGTGATCGCGCGTTCGGCGAGCGTGCCGTCCCAGATCGAATGAAGGTTGAACCGTTTCGGGCTGTAGATGCCGTAAGCCGCGGCGACGTCGTTGCCGCCCTTGTCGTCCTTCTCACCCGCGTGGAGCGGCTGGTGAAGATCGCCGACGAAATGGATCAGAAAGACGAGCGCCTGGGCGCGGTCCTTGTCGCTGGCGTGCTTGTCCTTGAGGATCGCGACGTCGCGGTCGATTTGCGCGGAAACGCAATTGCCGTCCTTGCATGCCTCTTCGAGGGTGAAGGGTCGGCAAATGCTCACGTCCTGGAAATGCCAGTTATAGGCATAGCCGAAACGGGCTGTGCCGTCGGGATTCTTGAGCGGCTTGACGCAATCGGCCCAGACGCTTGCGCCTTCGATCGTTGTGGCGGGGCATCCGGGCGTGTCGAGCAACGGTGTCCTGGCAAGCAGGCGCTTCACCGCCGTGCGGGTCTTGGGTGCGACGTTGGCCATCGCGATCTGTGCGATCGTCTGATGCCCATATTCCCAATAGGCATGGGCGGGGCTGGCCGCGCAGAGCGACGCGACGATCGTGAGGAGAAGGCGTTTCATGGTCGCCGCTCTACGCGGGATTCGTGGCGGATCAATGATTTCGATCCCGATCCGCTGTCTGGTCACTCGTCGCCATAGATCGCGATGCTGCGCGCGTCACCCGAACAGGCTGAGGCGCGGTTCATCCCCGGCGTCGTGAAGCTCAACACGATTTCGCCCGTGGGAGCGGTGGCGATGATACCGCCGCGTCCGCCCATTGCTGCGATGTCGGCAAGTACGGCGTCCGCCGCCTGCTGAAGCGGCGTCCCCGAAAGCCGCGCGCGCGCCGCGATCTCGCCCGCCGCTCCGACGCGAAGAAAGAATTCGCCCGCCCCGGTGCACGACACCGCCGCGCCGCGATCGTCGGCATAGGTGCCCGCGCCGATGACGGGCGAATCGCCGATCCTGCCCCAGCGTTTGCCGGTCACCCCCCCCGTCGAGGTCGCGGCGGCGACATGACCGCGCGTGTCGCAGGCGACCGCGCCGACGGTGCCGTATTTCATGTCGACATCGAAGGCATCGTCACCACGTGCCTTCAATTCGGTGAGGTGTCCGCGGCGTTCGTCGGTGACGAACCAGTCGGCGTCCGCCTGCTCGATACCCTCGTCACGCCCGAATTCATCAGCGCCCTTTCCGGCCAGGAAGACATGCGGGCTGTTCGCCATGACCGCGCGGGCGAGGGTAACGGGATGCCGTGCGCTGCGCGTGCCGGCGACCGCGCCCGCCCGCCGATCGCGCCCGTCCATGATCGCGGCGTCGAGTTCGGTCGTGCCCTCGATCGTCAGACACGCGCCGCGCCCGGCGTTGAAATGCGGATCGTCCTCCAGCACGCGGACGGCGGCCTCGACCGCGTCGATCGCGTCGCCGCCCGCCGACAGGATCGCCTCGCCCGCATCGAGCGCGGCGGAGAGCCCCGCGCGGGTGCCGGCATCGGCCTCCGCCGTGACGGTGTCGCGGGTCATCTGTCCGGCACCGCCATGAATGACGAGGGTCCAGCGAGGGTCGGTCATGATAACTCCGTCAGATAATGGGGGCGGCAAGTGGGCGGATGCGTCGCCTCAGCCCGATCAACGGCCTCAGCCAGCCGATCGACCGCCCGATATAATAAAATGCCCAGCAGCCCGCGAGGGTGCTGGCGACGAGGATCGCGAACTCGGCCCAACCCGGCAGGTTCGCCGGGATCAGCCAGTACATCACGACGACGATAATCGTCTGATGCGCGATGTAGAAGGGGAAGACCGCCTCGGTCAGGACCGGGCGGATCGCGCGGTCGCGGTTGAACCAGCGTTCGGCGGCCCCGATCAGCGCGACGATCCCGCCCCATTGTTCAAAGGCGTGCGCGCTGCCGTAAAGCCGGACGTATGTGCGCGGCGTCATCATCGCATAGGTCCACCATTTGAGCTCCGCGCCCATGATGAAGAAATAACCGAGCAGCGCGAGGCACAGCGCGACGAGCCACCAGCGCGCGATCGCACGCATCGCGCTTTCCGATCCCGCGAGCGCGAACCCGAACAGAAAGGCGGGCAGATAGGTCAGGTGCGCGATCCAGTCACCCAGAACCAGATGCGTTTCGCCCGTCATCGGGAGATACCAGGCGTGGATGAAGACGAGATAGGCAAGCGGGACGATGATGATGCCGACGCCGCCGAAAATGCGGTTGAAGCCTTGCTGGATCGCGGGCAGTCGGATCGCCCAGATCAGCGCCGCGAGGATGGCGGTATACAGATAGAGATAGCCGACGAACCACAGATGGTTCCAGTTGGGCACCGGCAATCCGTCGATCGAGCGGAAGCTGAAATAGTCGCGCACCCAAAAATAGGGATAGCTTTGCGCATAGCCGAACTTCGTCACCAGCTCGACCCACAGCTGCGGCGGAACGACGACTATGATCCCGAAGGCGAGGGGGACGAGCAGCCGGAATGACCGGTTGCGCATGAACCCGCCAAGCCCGCCCGCGCGTCGCAGCAGCGCGCGGCTGGCATAGCCCGACACGACGAAGAGCAGCGACAGCCGCCAGGCGTTGACCACGAGCATCGGCAGCAGCGCCCATTTGACGAGCGGGTCCGCCTTCACATGATAGTTCCACGGTACGAAGACCATGCCGATATGATAAAGAATGAGCAGCGCGAATGCGCCGATCCTGAGCCAGTCCATCCCATAATGTCGCGCCATTCGCGGCAGGGCGGGGGCAGCGTCAGGATCCGGCATTCGCGCGTCTGCCATCAACGCTTGATCCGTGGCATGCCCAGAAAGTCGCGCTTGCCGATCTTTACGCCCTTGGCGCGCAGGATCGCGTAAGCGGTCGTGGCGTGGAAATAGAAATTGGGCTGCGCGAAACTCAACAGGAAGTTCGCGCCGGTAAAGGGCATCACCGTTTCGCCGAACCGGAATTCGGTGTCGCTGTCGACCAGCGCGTCGACATCGGCGGGATCAAGCTTTTCGAGGGCTTCGATAGCGCTTCGCACCGCCGCGTGCAGCCCGGCGAAACTGTCGGGCCAGGGTTTCATATCGGGGGAAAAGCTGCCTTTGCGCGTCGCCTCGACCGCACCGAGCGAATGCGCGACACAGGATTTAACCTGATAGCCGAAGGGGAGCATGTCATCGGCGATCTTCGCGTCAAGGATCGCGTCCGGCTCTTGACCGCCCTCGCTGCAAAATGCCTCCGCCTTGTCGAGCAGAGCATCGAGCGAGCGCAGGATTTGAAGGTTCGAAGGAATCGTCGCGTCATAAAGGGAAAAGCTCATCGATCCGTCTCCTGAATGATTTGGAAGCCTTGTGCCCGATCATGACCCACATAACCACGGCGTTTTGTCCCGGCGTTCAGTACGCTATATGGAGCAGCAACGCTTCTCCGAGGAAATTCCATGTCCATCCGTCCGTGGCGCGACATCGCGCGTCGTCAAAGCCGCCAGATCATGGTCGGCAACGTCCCCGTCGGCGGCGATGCCCCGGTGACGGTGCAGACGATGACCAATACCCCGACGTCGGACGCGAAGGCGACGATCGATCAGATTCGCCGCTGCGAAGAGGCGGGCGTCGACATCATCCGCGTCAGTTGCCCCGATGTCG
>JAPKCG010000577.1 GCA_028823055.1 Sphingomonas bacterium | reverse complement strand
CTCACCCTTTTCAGCAGTTGCAGATTTTCAGATATGGCGTCTCTTCAACCCGTCCGCGGTACCCATGACATCCTGCCAGATGAGGCACGTCGTGCCCGGCATGTAACCGATACCGGCAGGAATATGGCCGCGCGCTACGGCTATGAAGAAGCGGCCACACCAATTTTTGAATTCAGCGACGTGTTCGCGCGCACGCTGGGCGAGACGTCGGATATCGTCACCAAGGAAATGTATACCTTCACCGACAAGGGCGGCGATCAGATCACGCTCCGTCCCGAAGGCACGGCAGGCATCGCCCGGGCGCTGATCTCGGGCGGGCTCAGCCAGAATCTGCCGCTGAAGTTCTTCTATTCAGGACCGATGTTCCGCTATGAGCGCCCGCAAAAGGGGCGTCTGCGGCAGTTTCACCAGATTGGTGTGGAACTGCTGGGCGTCGCCGAGCCCATTGGCGACATCGAAGTCATCGCGTTGGGGGCTGCCATCCTCGACGAACTGGGCGTGCAGGGAAGCACGCAGCTTGAGCTCAACACGCTCGGTAATACCGACAGCCGTACCGCCTATCGCGACGTGCTGGTCGAGTATTTCAGCGACCGCCGCGGGGATCTGTCCGAAGACAGCCAGCAGCGTCTCGATCGTAATCCGCTGCGCATTCTGGATTCGAAGAACGAGGGCGACCGCGCGATTGTGGTCGACGCGCCTGAATTCGATGACAGTCTGGATGCGGAATCGAGCGATTTTTTTGTCGAGGTCTGCACCGGGCTGGATGCGCTCGGGATTGCCTGGCAGCGGAATTCGCGCCTGGTTCGCGGTCTGGATTACTATTGCCATACCGCATTCGAATTCACGACCGATGCGCTTGGCGCTCAAAGCGCTGTGCTTGCCGGTGGGCGCTATGACGGACTTGTCGAACAGATGGGTGGGCCGTCCACGCCCGGCGTCGGCTGGGCATCGGGGATCGAACGTCTGTCGATGCTGATTGGCGACGGACCGGGAAAACCCCGTGCCGTGGCGGTTATTCCACTGGGTGACGCGGCGGAAGCGGTGGCGCTCAAACTGACGGACGAGCTGCGTCGGTCCGGCGTGCCGGTCGATCTCGGTTTTCGCGGCAAGATGAAGCAGCGGATGAAACGGGCGAATAACATCAACGCGCGAGCGGCTGTGATTCTCGGCGATGATGAACTAGAACAGAACGCGGCGACCGTGCGAGATCTTGACTCCGGCGAACAGGAACTTGTTCCGCTGACCGCGCTGCGCGACCGCCTCGAACAGTTTCGTTAGTAATCCAGTGGCAGACGAGCGGGTTCTCAGCCGTCTCGTCGTCGTTGGTGCCAGTCACAGGACAAGCTCCGAGGCGACGCGCGACAGGCTTTTCATCTCCGAAGACGACCTTCCCGGGTTATTGAAAAAGGTTTCTGCGGCAGGCTTTTCCGAGGCGGTTGCCATGTCGACCTGTGCCCGCACCGAGATATTCGGTCTTGCAGATAATTGCGATATGGCACGACGGGGGGCGATCGGCGTGTTGGCCGATCTCGGTGGGTTCGATGCGAAGCTCTTTGCGAGCGAAACCTATGGCCATGAGGGCGAGGATGCGCTGCGGCACCTGTTTCGGGTCGCGGCATCGCTGGACAGCCCGATTGTCGGTGAACCCGAGGTGACGGGACAATTTCGCGATGCGGTGCGGATCGCAACCGCACACGATCATGTCGGTAGCGGGTTGAGCGCGATTATTCAGGCGGCGAATGTTGCTGCGAAACGTATCCGGTCCGAAACGCTGATCGGTGAACGCTCTGTATCCATGGCGGCCTGTGCGTTGCAGGTCGCGCGCGAT
>JAPKCG010000576.1 GCA_028823055.1 Sphingomonas bacterium | reverse complement strand
GGCCATCCGACCGACGCGCTGCTGGTGAAACAACTGCAGGCTGCGGGGTGGAATGACGCGCGCGCGCCGGTCTTCATCCAGTCGTTCGAAGTCGATAACCTGAAGCGTATCCACGCGATGACGGGAATCCGCCTGATCCAGCTCGTCGCGGGCACGGGCGCGCCCGCCGATGGCGCAACGCCCAGCTATGCCGCGATGCTGACGCCGGCCGGGCTTCGGGACATCGCCGTCTATGCCTATGGAATCGGCCCCGACAAGGCGCAGTTGTGGGACGGCGATGCGCCCACGACGCTGGTCGCCGACGCGCACGCGGCGGGGGTGCGCGTCCATCCCTGGACCTATCGCGCCGAGAACATTTTCCTGCGCGCGCCCTTCCGCCGGGGCAACGACCGCGCCGCGCATGGCGACCTGTCCGGGGAAATCGCCGCCGCGCTGGCGCAGGGTATCGATGGTTTCTTTACCGATTTTCCGGTAGTTGGCGTCGAGACCCGTAACGCCGCAAAGGGGCCGTGAGTGATGCGTAAATGCCTGTTCCTCCTTCCGCTTGTCACGCTCGCGACCGGGGGGTGCGTCGCCAAGACCGCCTGGGATGTCGCGACGCTGCCGGTGAAGGCAACGGGCAAGGTCATCGACTGGACGACGACCAGCCAGTCGGAGGCGGATCGCAACTATGGCCGCAAGATGCGCAAGGCCGAGGCAAAGGAAGGCCGTGAACGCCGCAAGGCCGCCGAGCAATGCCGCAACCACCCCGACGACCGCGCCGCCTGTGAGTATCAGGGCTATCGTGCGGGCGACGACACGTGACGCCGCCTAGAACCACCCCATGACGGTAACCGCAAAGGGCGTCCACATGCCGACGCGGACACCCGCCCGGCGTAGCGCATCGCCGACCCAGGCGTTGCAGGTTCGCACCGCATCATAATGACCGCGTGCCTCATAAAAGGCGTCATAGTCGAAATAGCCCGGATATCGGCCACCGCCCGCGACGACGCTCGCCCGGATATAGGCTGACAGACGTCGATACTGGTCGGGGGTCAGCACGATCCGGCGGACGTCGGCGTCGAGCCGGGTGGGCGCGGGGATATGGTCGATGTGGATCAGTGTCCGGTCGCTGCCGATCGCGGCGGCGAGCACCGTCGCGGGGCGCAGATCGCGCCACGTCGGCGTGTCGAGAAAGAACCGCGCCTCGCCCCAGCCGATCGCGATATGGTCATGGCCCGCATAGCGCGGGTCGCGCAGGTCATTGGGGGAGGCCAGTCCCCGCCAGTCGACGCCCCCCGCGACCTTGGGCAGGATCAGCGCGGTGTGGACGCCATTGGTCTCGACATAAATGACGATCCCCTGCGCCGGCGCGCGCCAGCCGGGATTGGCGGGAATCGCACCCCCGACCATGCCGGCCGCACCGTAACCGACCACCAGCATGACGAGCGCGGCGAGGAGCCAGCGCAGCGCGCGCATCATCGGGCGCACCAAGCGGATCGGAGCGATTTCGGTCATCGGCGACTCATGCTAGAACAGCGACATGACCGATACCACGCACGAAATCACCACCCCGCCCGACGGCGCCGCAACCGACTGGACCGTGTCGCAGGATTGGGCGCATTACACGCCGGAGGAACATGCCACCTGGGACACGCTGTTCGCGCGCCAGGCGAAATTGCTCCCCGGTCGTGCCTCCGACGCCTATCTGCGCGGGCTCGACGTTCTGAAACTGTCGAAGCCGGGCATCCCCGATTTCGAGGAGCTGAGCGAGCGGCTGATGAAGCTGACCGGGTGGCAGGTCGTCGCGGTGCCGGGGCTGGTCCCCGACAACGTCTTCTTCGATCACATG
>JAPKCG010000575.1 GCA_028823055.1 Sphingomonas bacterium | reverse complement strand
TCCGTGGGGGGTGGGGTGCGGCTGCGCCCCCGCGACCGACGTGCCTTCGGTGATCGATCAGGCCGCCTATGACCGGTTGATGGCGTATCGCGATGGCGTGCGCGACCGCTGGGTCAAGACGATCGATGTCCCCGTCGATGGCCTGTACGTGCCGCCGACGCTGATCCGCATCGACGGGATCGACGCGCTCGACAAGGAATGGTTCGGGCCGCTGCTTCACGTCACGACGTGGAAAGCGGGCACGCTGACCGAGACGATCCGCCGGATCAACGCCAAGGGATATGGCCTGACGATGGGCCTCCACAGCCGGATCGCGCGCGCGACCGACGTGATCGAGGCGGTCGCCGAGGTCGGCAATCTCTACGTCAATCGCAGCATGATCGGCGCGGTCGTCGGCTCGCAACCCTTTGGCGGCGAGCGCCTGTCGGGCACCGGGCCAAAGGCGGGCGGCCCACATTATCTCTACCGCTTCTGCGCCGAGCGGGCGGTGTCGATCGACACGACGAGCGCGGGGGGCAATGCGACACTGTTGAACATGGACGAGGGCGGGATCTGATCTTCCGCCCTTCCAAGGGGGCGGACCGCGCGATCGAAAGCCGCTGTCCTACCGCGCGCGGGATCGTCATGCTGACCACCCGCTCCTTAAATCCGTTGCCGACAAATACTCGAACGGCCCCCTGGTCACGCCGCCGCGCACGACCGCGGCCTTTGGGACCATTCGCGCGAAAGCGTCAGCGCTCCGACGCTGACGCTGACTCCACCGCGCGCACCGGCTGCACCTCGGGATAGGGCATGATCATCGTGCCGTCGGGGGCGGCGGTCATCGTGGTCTGAGTCGGGAAGGCGAATTCGATGCCCTCGTCATTGAAACGCTTGAGGATCGCGAGGCCGACGACGGTGCGGCCTTCATAGAAGCCTGCATAATCGGCACCGTCATTGTCGAACTGCAAGTCGAAATCCAGGCTTGAATCGCCGAAGCCGGTAAACCCCGACCGGACGAAAATACGACCGTTCTGCTCGACGATTTCCTTCAGCATGTCGGGAATGTGCGCGCAGACTTCGGGCGGCGTCGAATAGATCACGCCGATCGCGAAATGACAGCGGCGGTGAATGCGCGCGGTATTGTTGATGATTTCCTTGTCGAGCAGGTTGCGGTTCGAAATGACGCGCTTCTCTCCATCGACGCCGCGAACGCGGGTCGATTTCAGGCCGATTTCCTCGACGCTGCCCGATGTATTGTCATAGGTGATCGCATCGCCGCGCCGGAACGGGCGGTCGAAGATGATTGCAAGGGCGGCGAACAGATCGGCGAAAATACCCTGTGCGGCCAGACCGATCGCGATACCACCGACGCCCAGGCCGGCGACGAGGCCGGTGACGTTGACGCCGAGATTGTCGAGCACGACGATCAGCGCGATCGCGAAGACCGCGAAGGTGACGAGGACGCGGATCAGTCCCATCGCGCTGCCCAGCGCTTCGCCCGTATAATGTTCGTCGACTGCGCGCCGTTCGATTCCGCCCAGAATCAGCTCGCGTGCCCAGATCGCCGCCTGGAACACAATCGCGATCGTGAAGAAGAAATTGATCGTTTCGGTCACCTGACCCGGCGCGGCGGCGTAGCGCGCGACGAGTTTCGCGGCGAGCATGATCATGAAGAAATTGCCCGTCTTCAGGATCGTGCGCCCGAATACCGCCGGCCAGCCCTTGCCCGTTTTGCTTCGTGCCGCAAGTCGCGCACCGAGGCCGCGCAAACCGTGGAGTGCGATCACAATCCCCGTACCGATGCCGATCGCGATCAGGATCTGTAGCCAGTTATGGTTGAACCAGACCG
>JAPKCG010000114.1 GCA_028823055.1 Sphingomonas bacterium | reverse complement strand
GTCGAGAAGGTCTGGGCGTGGAAGGAAGAGAGCGGCGGGGAGATCACGCAGCAGCTGCGCCGACTCGGCTGCTCGATGGACTGGGCGAACGAGCGGTTTACGATGGACGAGGGCTTTTCGAAAGCGGTCCTGAAAGTGTTCGTCGAGCTTCACAAAGAAGGCTTGCTGTATCGCGACAAGCGGTTGGTGAACTGGGACCCGGGGCTTGGCACCGCGATCAGCGATCTTGAGGTCGAGACGCGCGAGATCAAGGGTAGTTTCTGGCATCTGCACTATCCGCTCGACGACGGGTCGGGGTTCATCGAGGTTGCGACGACGCGGCCGGAAACGATGCTCGCCGACATGGCGGTCGCGGTGCATCCGACCGACGAGCGCTATACCGCGCTGGTCGGCAAGCAGGTGCGCCTGCCGATCACGGGGCGGCTGATCCCGATCGTCGCGGACGACCATGCCGATCCTGAATTGGGGTCGGGCGCGGTCAAGATCACGCCGGGGCATGATTTCAACGATTTCGAGGTCGGCAAGCGCGCGGGGTTCACCGCGAGCGCGATGCTCAACATGCTCGATGCGAAGGCGCGTGTGACGCAGACGTCGGATGGGCTGATCCCCGACGAACTGGTTGGCCTGTCAACCGCCGAGGCGCGCAAGGCGGTCGTCGCGCGGTTGAAGGACGAAGGGTTCCTGATCCCGCATGTCGACAAGGACGGCGAGGCGCACGACGCCGAACCGCGCAAGATCCAGACGCCTTATGGCGATCGGTCGGGCGTGGTCATCGAACCGTGGCTGACCGACCAATGGTATGTCGATGCCAAGACGCTCGCGCAGCCCGCGATCGCGGCGGTGAAGTCCGGCGCGATTCAGATCGTGCCGAAGACGTGGGAGAAGACGTTCTTTAACTGGATGGACAATATCCAGCCCTGGTGCGTGTCGCGGCAATTATGGTGGGGGCACCGTATCCCGGCGTGGTTCGCGGAAGATGGCAAGATCTATGTCGCGATGACCGCCGATGAAGCCCAGGCGCAGGCGGGTGAGGGCGTGACGCTGCGTCAGGACGAAGACGTCCTCGACACGTGGTTCTCCTCCGCATTGTGGCCGTTCGCGACGATGGGCTGGCCAGAGGATGGCGATGCGACGCTGGGCGGGCGTTATCCCAATGACGTGCTGATTTCAGGCTTCGACATCCTGTTCTTCTGGAACGCGCGGATGATGATGCAGGGGATGCATTTCATGGGCGACCGAGGCAGGAGGCCGCTCACGGAAAGCGTGCCGTTCCGCACGCTGTATCTCCACGGGCTCGTCCGCGCGGCGGATGGCGCGAAGATGTCGAAGTCGAAGGGGAATGTCGTCAATCCGCTGGGGCTGATCGACAAGTATGGCGCGGATGCGCTGCGGTTCTTCATGGCGGCGATGGAGAGCCAGGGCCGCGACATCAAGATGGATGAAAAGCGCGTCGAGGGGTATCGCAACTTCGCGACGAAGCTATGGAATGCGGCGCGTTTCTGCCAGTCGAACGGGATCGGGGCGTCGGCGACGCTGGAGGCTCCGCACGCGACGCTGGCGGTCAACAAATGGGTTATCGCGGAGACGGTTCGGACGGTGCAGGCGGTTGATCTGGCGCTGGCCGACTACCGCTTCGATGCGGCGGCGAATGCGGTCTATCAATTCGTGTGGAGCCGGTTTTGCGACTGGTATCTCGAACTGATCAAGCCCGATTTCGTCGATGGCGAGCGCGGCGAGATGCATGGAGAGAGCAAGAGCGTAGCAGGCTGGGTGCTCGACCAGATATTGGTGCTGCTCCACCCGTTCATGCCCTTCATCACCGAGGAATTGTGGCATGCGATGGGCGAACGGCCCTATGATTTGATCGTCGCGCAATGGCCGATGGCGGATGCGCGTAGCCTCGATCCCGAGGCGGAGCAGGAAATCGACTGGCTGATCCGTCTGGTTGGCGACATCCGCGCGGCGCGAACCGAATTGAACGTGCCGCCGGGCGCGCGGTTGCCGCTGTTCGTCCGTGACGCGACCGCGACAACGGCGGCACGCCTTGATCGGCAGGCGTCGGTGCTGGCGCGGATGGCGCGTGTCGATCGTACCGACGGCGAAGCGAGCGGCGGCGCGGCGCAGGTCGTGGTCGATGAGGCAACATTCGTCCTCCCCCTCGAAGGCGTGATCGACCTCGATGCCGAACGCGCGCGGCTGACCAAGGGAATTGCGGCGGCGGAGAAGGAACGCGATGCGCTGGCCGGACGGCTGGGCAATGCGAGCTTCGTCGAGCGGGCCAAGCCCGAGGCGGTCGAGAAGGCGAAGGCGGATCACGCCGACAAGGCGGCGGAGGCCGAGCGGCTGAGCGCGGCGCTGGCGCGGCTGGGATAAGCTGAAGTCGCAAGTCTCGATGATGGGGTAGGGGTGGCATGACCGACGACAGCGCGCAGACGGCATGGCCGCCTTCCACGCACCACGCAGGCCGACGCGGGCCGGGTGGCGGCGGGCGTCAACGCGACCTGACGGTCGGGCCGATCGGCAAGACGCTGATCGCGTTCGCGCTCCCAACGCTGGCGTCGAATATTCTCCAGTCGCTCAACGGGTCGATCAATTCGATCTGGGTCGGGCGGTTTCTGGGCGAGGGCGCGCTGGCGGCGACGAGCAACGCCAACATCATCATGTTCCTGATGTTCAGCGCGGTGTTCGGATTCGGGATGGCGGCGACCATCCTCGTCGGGCAATCGGTCGGGCGAGGTGATATCGAGGGTGCGCGCCGCGCGTTCGGGTCGTCGGTCGGGCTGGTGCTGCCCGGCGCGGTGGTGATTTCGGTGCTCGGATGGGTATTCGCGCCCGCGATCCTGCGGCTGCTCGCGACGCCGGGGGAGGCGGAGGCGATGGCGCTGATCTATCTGCGCGTGATCTTCCTCGGCCTGCCGCTGTCGATGTTGGGCGTGCTGATCCAGATGGGACTGCGCGGCATGGGGGATTCGGTGACGCCCCTGTGGTTCATGGGGCTGAGCGTCGCGATCGACAGCAGTTTCAACCCGCTGCTGATCGATGGCATCGGGCCGTTTCCGAAAATGGGGATTGCGGGATCGGCGACCGCGACGCTGCTCGCCAGTCTCGTGTCGACGCTGGGGCTCGTCATTTATGTCTATGCGCGCGATCTGCCGATCCGGCTGCGCGGGGCGGAGCTGCGCTGGCTGATCCCGGAGACGGGTCTGGTGCGGACGATCGTCGCCAAGGGGCTGCCGATGGGTGCGCAGATGCTCGTCATGTCGACCGCGGGGCTGACGATGGTCGGGCTCGTCAACCGGCGCGGGGTCGAGACCGCGGCGGCCTATGCGGTGTCCCAGCAATTATGGACCTATATCCAGATGCCCGCGATGGCGATCGGCGTTGCGGTCAGCAGTATGGCCGCACAGAATATCGGCGCGGGCAAATGGGACCGGGTCAACCGGATCACGCGGTCGGGCGTCGTGTTCAACACCGCGATCACGCTAAGTGTCATTGCGCTAATCATCCTGTTCGATCGTCAGGTGATGACATTGTTCGTCGCCGCCGAAAGTCCCGCCATCCCGATCGCGCGGCATATTCAGTTGATCGCGAGTTGGACGTTCGTCCTGTTCGGCGCGACGATGGTGATGTTCTCGACCGTTCGCGCGAACGGCGCGACGGTGCCGCCGCTGATCATCCTCATCATCGCCTTTTATCCGGTACGGATCGGGATCGCACTGTTCGGCGCGCCGGTGCTGGGGGCGGATGCGCTGTGGTGGTCGTTCCCGATCAGTTCGTCGGTGTCGATGGCGCTCGCGATCGCCTATTACCGGTACGGGGGATGGCGCGAGGAAGTGCTGGTGGTGCCGCCCGACCCCGAACATGGCGAGGAACAGGCGCGTGCGGCCAGCGAGCCAGCGGGTCGGTTGCAACCGACCAACTAAACGGCGTTGCGCGGGGCCATCACGTCGATCACCCCCGCTGCGATCCGCGCGGTGACGGGAGTGGTTGCCAGCACTTCGCCATCGATCGAAATCGGCATCGGCGGATCGGTCGAGACCCGGAGCGATGTGCCGCGAAAGATTCGGGTGTCGTCGTGGCGCGCATTGTGGCGGAAGACGCTCGCCGCCCAGTTCCTGACGAGTGCGGGTTTGGTCGTACCGAGTACCGCCTGAACGACGATATCGCCCGAATCGACTGCGGCTTCGTCGACGAGCAGCGTCCCGCCGTGAAAGCGCCCGTTCGAGATACGGACCTCGACGACGCAGACGCTTTCGCCGTCGACGGTCAGCGTGAAGGGTTTGAATTTCGTATATTGATAGATCGCCCAACCGAGATAGCCGATCCGCCCGAGGATTTTCTTTAGGCCGTGCGGGACCGTTTCGGCGATTTGCGGACTGATGCCCATCGCGGCGCAATTCGCGAAATAGTCGCCATCGATCATGCCGAGGTCGATCCGCCTGGGATGACCCGAGCGAATCACCTCGACCGCGCCCTCGATATCGAGCGGAATGCCGAGCGTGCGCGCAAAACTGTTCGCAGTGCCGAGTGGCAGCACGCCGAGCACCACGTCTTTGCCGACGAGATGATCGACCAGGCCGCTGATCGTGCCATCGCCGCCGCCGAGGATGACGAGGTCGGGATTTTTGGCCAGGGCGCGTTCGATCGTCGCCTCAAGATTCCTGGGTTTTTTCACCGCATAGGCATCGATCGGATATGGCAGCGACTTCAATGCGCGGCACGCCTGTTTGAACTGGCGCCGTCCGGAGCGGGACATCGCATTGACGATCAACGCCGCGGATTTGAACTGGGTCATAGATGAGGCGTCCTAACGCTTGCCTGTCGCTAACGCATCACGCAAAGCTTCGACCCATGACCGCAGCTTATCCCGCGCTTCGCCTCCGTCGCTCGCGTGCGAGCGCGTGGAGCCGTCGCCTCCACGCCGAAACGGTGCTGACCCCCGCCGACCTGATCTGGCCGCTGTTTATCGCCGAGGGGGAGGGGGTCGAGGAACCGATCGCCAGCCTGCCCGGCGTGTCGCGCTGGTCGGTCGAGGGGATCGTCGCGCGGGCGAAAGAAGCGACAGCGGCAGGCATCGCCTGCGTCGCGCTGTTCCCGAATACGCCCGCGCAGCTGCGCACCGATGACGGGCGCGAGGCGCTCAATCCCGACAATCTGATGTGTCGCGCGATTCGTGCGCTCAAGGATCAGGTGCCGGAAATCGGCGTGCTGACCGACGTGGCGCTCGATCCCTACACCGCGCATGGTCATGACGGGCTGGTCGACGCGGCAGGCTATGTCCTCAACGATACGACCGCCGATGTGCTGACCCAGCAGGCGCTCAATCAGGCGCGGGCGGGGGCGGACATCATCGCCCCTTCGGACATGATGGACGGGCGTGTCGGCATGATTCGCGCCGCGCTGGAAGGCGAGGGCGCGCATAACGTCCAGATCATGAGCTATGCCGCGAAATATGCGAGCGGATTTTACGGGCCGTTTCGCGATGCGGTCGGCAGCCGTGGGCTGCTGAAGGGCGACAAGAAGACGTATCAGATGGATCACGCCAATGCGGAGGAAGCGCTGCGTGAGGTCGCGCTCGATCTGGCCGAGGGCGCGGACAGCGTGATGGTCAAGCCGGGGCTGCCCTATCTCGACATTATCCTGCGCGTGAAACAGGCGTTTCGGGTGCCGGTCTTCGCCTATCAGGTGTCGGGCGAATATGCGATGATCGAGGCGTCGGTCGCGGCGGGCGCGGGGGATCGCGATGCGCTGGTGATGGAAACGCTGATGGCGTTCAAACGCGCGGGTTGTTCAGGCGTGCTGACCTATCACGCGCTCCATGCCGCCAGGTTGATGCAGGAATAGGGTCAGGCGCGGGGGTCAGGCGCGGGGGTCAGACGCAGGGGTCAGGCGGGCGCGATCATTGCCTCGATCGCGTCGATCCGATCGCTTTGGCGGGTTGCCTCCGCGACGGCCGCTTCCTTCAAATCGGTAAGTGCGGGGTAGACGGGCGCGAGCGTCGCGGCACGATCCGTGATCATCGTGTCGATATCGGTGACCAGCGACGAAACCTGCGCGCGCCAGTCGTCGAGTTCGGCAAGCTTGCCTTGCGCATCGAGCCACGCGTCGCTGCCGACTGTTTGCCTGCCGGCGGCGCGCGCCGCGGCGTCCGCCGTTCGGGCCGCCGCATCGAAGCCCCTGGCGACATCGTCCAGCGCAGCCCGCTTGGTCGCGATCTCCCGTTCTAGCGCGGGGTCGGGGGCTGCCTGTTGTTGCGGCACATCGGGTTCGGCGAACCCGAGCTTCTCGACCGCGCGCGGCGCGAGCGAGGGATAGCTGCGGTCATCGCGTGCACACCCCGCCGTCATGAGCAGAAGGCCGAGCGTCGGCATGATGAGGCGTGAAGGGTGGTTCATGGCGATCGGCCTAGCCGGGCAAAATTCTTACCGCAACGCACTTGCGCACCGGGCAAAGCCCTTCTATCAGCGCCGCTCCAATGTGCACCCGTAGCTCAGCTGGATAGAGCATCAGACTACGAATCTGAGGGCCGGGCGTTCGAATCGCTCCGGGTGCACCACCTCTTCCTTTGTCATCGATCTCCCTTCGCGTTTGCGGGGTGATTGCAGGTCCGCGCAAAGCCGCTACGGTCGCGCGCATGACCGCTGAACATCCCGGATTGCCGACATCCACTGCCCAGCAGCAGCCATCGGCGGCGCGTGCGCCGGAACAGGCACCGGAACAGGGCGTCCTGGAAGGTCTTGACGGGCTGAGCGCCGCGGAGGCGATTCGCGTGGCGCGACGGCGCGACCGGTTGCTGTCGGCACTGACGCTGATCGCGGGTGCCGGGCTCATGCTGGCGGCACCCTTCGCATTAAAGGCGGGGGCGGAATTTTTCCTGCCGGTAACGGTCGCGATCGTGATCGGCATCGCGCTCATTCCGGTATTGCAGTGGCTGGAACGACGGCGTGTGCCGTCGCCGATCGCCGCAATCCTGTGCATTTTCACGTTTCTGCTGCTCGCCAATATCGCGATTGCCGCGATCGTCGTGCCCGCCGCCGATTTCTTTCGGCTGTTGCCGACGCGGATTCCGCGAATTCAGGAAAACCTGTCGCCGTTGCTCGATCTATATTCGACCCTGGAAAAATCGGTAAACCGGATGCTGCGCCAGGTCGCGACCGCGCCGATACGAACGCAGACGCAAAGCGCGGTGGCACCACCCAGTTCGGCGCTCGAATTCGTCGCGACGTCGGCACCGACGGTGCTCGTCCAGATCATCTTCGGCATCCTGACCGTTTTCTTTTTTCTCGCGCAATGGACGCGCATGCGCAAACGCACGATCAACGCACGACGAAGTTTCGACGGGGCAATGGCGACCGCGCGCGTGATGCAGGACGTGATTGACGACGTGTCGACCTATCTGGGGACGATCACGCTGATCAACGCCATGCTGGGCCTCAGCGTGGCGCTGGGCCTGTACCTGCTCGGTATGCCCTATCCGTTGATGTGGGGCGGAATCGTGATGCTGCTCAACTACATCCCCTATTTCGGGCCGGTGATCGGCGCGTTCCTGCTGGCGTTGGGCGGGTTGATGACCTTTACCGATGTGTGGATGGCGATGGTGCCGCCAGCGCTGATGTACGGATTGCATTTGATCGAGGCGAACGCGATCACGCCCGTCGTCGTCGGTCACCGGCTGACGATCAATCCGATCATGATTCTCATCTCGCTGAGCTTTTGGGGATGGGTGTGGGGGACGACGGGCGCGCTGCTCGCGGTGCCGTTGCTGATCATCTTCCAGACGATCGTCGGCGCGGTGGGGCCGCCGGACATCACCGGATTTCTGTTCGAAAAGCGCAGCTTCGTCGATGAGGTCGCGCTAACCGAGGAGGAAGAAGACGATAACTCGCTACGCACCGGTTGACAGGGTTTGGCGTGTCGCCTAGTGGCCGCGCCTCGACGCTTTCTAAGCGGGTGTAGCTCAGTTGGTTAGAGCGCCGGCCTGTCACGCCGGAGGTCGCGGGTTCGAGCCCCGTCACTCGCGCCACCTTTTCAAAGACTTAGGGTCTAAGGTGGCGATAAGCGGATCGTTCCAGCGATCCAGATAAGCACCGGTTAAGCGCGAGAAATTGCCGCTCAAACGTGCGGGTTAGTGCAGCTTCAATTGGTCGAATCGCACGGCAACAGTTTTCCACAATCGATCCCGGCTTGCTCTCCAGCCAAGGCAGCTTCACCGATTCGCTCGGCGATATAGCGAGGGCCATCGTCGCCGTGATCGCGCTCAACTTTCAGCGCCAGTGCCCATAGCTGGCGTTCGGTAGCCATACCCGTGCCAATAGCGCCTTTAGTGCCAATAGGTCGACGCCGACACGATCACCCACCCTGCTAAAGTTGCGAAAGCTGCTAAAGCTTGGCCGTCACTGATCGATCACGAACCCAGGCGGCAGCGTTGCCACCATCGAGTCCGACGCAGGCGGCGACCATCCACCTTCCTTCGCAGCCTTGCGAGCCGCGCGTGCTTCATCGCTGACCGCCTTGTCGCGTTCGTCGTTGGTCATCAGCTTCCATTCCGGCGAGGCGACCAGCGCATCGAGGTTCGGTTTGAGAATGTGCCCCGTCCGCTCGGTGTAGGCGTCATACTCACCCGGCGACATTTCCTTGCGCTGCGGCATGCTTATGCCGATCCCCGAATCGACCAGCGCCTTGATGGTCGGGTCGTTCTTTGCGGTGCTTTTCCAGATCGGCGAGATGATGTCAGGGCCGACACCGCCTTCGCCAGCAATAGCGTCACCGAATACGTTGCGCCGTGCAGGCAGATCGCCCGAC
>JAPKCG010000574.1 GCA_028823055.1 Sphingomonas bacterium | reverse complement strand
CCCCAATTTTCCATCGCGCCGAAGAATTGCGACGAGCCGGGACCCGCGATCATATCGAGCTTCGGCAGCGGATAAGGTTGACCGAAATAATCGTTGTAATAGGGCAACAGTCGCTTTGCCTCGGCAAGCGCGTAATCGCCCTGATCGACGACGCCGCGCCGTGTGATGACGCCGATCTCGGTCTTGCCCGACATCACGGTTTTGCGTTCGAGATCGCCCATGCCGAGATAGAGGAGATAGCTTGACATGACCGGGGTGTCGGCGAAGCTGTAGAGCTGGCTACCGTCCGCGTTGGTCGTGACCGTCGTCGTCGGCATGTTCGAGAATGCCAATTGCCCCTTGGGCGCAGTGGTTTTCAGCCGGAATTTCGCCTTGAACGCGGGCTCGTCCCACATCGGCGCGAAGCGGCGGGCGTCTGGTGCCTCGAACTGCGTCGCGAGCATCCGTGCCTTCGACCCGTCGTCATTGGTGTAATCGATCGCGAACAGGCCCGCTGCGGACTGGTTGATCGTCCCCGTCCATTGAAGCGCGACGCTGTGCTTGCCGACGGTCGCACGACGCGGAAGCGTCAGTGTCAGCTGCTGATCCTTTTCATCGAGCGTATATTTGACGGGCTTGCCATCGACGCTGGCGCTTTTGATCGCGAGATTGGCTGCGTTGAGGGTGATCGACCGAACCGGCTTTTTCACGTCTATCTGAATCGTTTCGGACCCCGCAAAGGTCAAATTCTGCGCATTCGGGACGATATTGATATCGTACAGGATCGGCGCGACATCGGTCGGCAGGCGGTTGGCGGCCAGCGCGGGCGCGGAAACGGTCAATGACAAGGCGAGAAGCAGCGGGGTTTTCATCAGCGGGTACACTCCGGATTTCGTTCAATCGTCAGGTCATGGTTTAGCCCCGCCGGACGCCCGCGCCAATCGCTGCGCTGGACACGGGAGTAGGTTGCAGTCAAAAACGTATCAAAGAGGATGCCAGAAACATGAAACCAGCAATTTTCGATCGCCTGCGCCTGCCCGTCATCGGGTCGCCGCTTTTCATCATCTCAGGACCCGAGCTTGTCATCGCGCAATGCAAGGCGGGGATCGTCGGCTCCTTCCCTGCGCTCAATGCGCGACCGCAGGCACTGCTCGACGAATGGCTCAACCAGATCACCGAGGAATTGGCGGCGCATAATCGCGACAATCCCGATTCCCCCGCCGCGCCCTTCGCGGTCAATCAGATCGTCCACAAGTCGAACGACCGCCTTGAGGCCGACCTAGAGACCTGCGCCAAATGGCAGGTGCCGATCGTCATCACCTCGCTCGGCGCACGCGAAGAGCTGAATACCGCCGTCCACGGCTGGGGCGGGATCACGCTGCATGACGTCATCGACGACCGATTCGCGCACAAGGCGATCGATAAGGGAGCGGACGGCCTGATCGCGGTCGCGGCGGGCGCGGGCGGTCATGCGGGACGGCTGTCACCCTTTGCGCTGATTCAGGAGATCCGTCAGTGGTTCGACGGACCATTGGCGCTGTCTGGATCGATCGCGACGGGTGATGCGGTTCTTGCGGCGGAGGCGATGGGCGCGGACTTCGCCTATATCGGCTCCCCCTTCATTGCGACCGAGGAAGCGAATGCAGAGGCGGGGTACAAGCAGGGCATCGTCGACGGGCGGGCGAGCGACATCGTCTATTCCAACCTCTTCACCGGGGTCCACGGCAATTATCTGCGCGCATCGATCGAGGCAGCGGGAATGGACCCCGACAATTTGCCCGAGGGCGACCTCAAAACGATGAACTTCGGCGGCGGCAATAGCGCGAAGCCGAAAGCGTGGAAGGAAATCTGGGG